>NZ_JAVKBY010000164.1:0-49868 GCF_040222985.1 Coleofasciculus sp. F4-SAH-05 | reverse complement strand
ACATGTCTAATTGAGCTTTTTTCTACTAAATGAGCTTTGACTATTTTTTCTCTGAAATCTACTGAATATGCTTTCATTGGCTATCCAACGCCTTAATCTCTGTTCATCAATTGTACTATGATATAGCGCAAAGCGCTGTATATCCCTGATCCCATTGGTGAAGGGGTGATGAAACACGTCTATTTTACTGCCGATAAATCCTCGGTTATTTGTTTTTATAAAGACCAAAGCGCGAGTTCAGATCCGAATCGGATGGCTCGGTTAGAGAAGATTTTAGATAGTTATAATCCAACTATTGCTCAAAATGGCGATTATTTCCAACAGCTCTTTTGTTGGCCCACGGGGATTGTGGTGCAGCCTCAGTTAGGGTTCATCGCGCCAACGTATCCGCAAAACTATTTCTTTGCTACCGGAAATTTAGCGGGTAAAGAAAAAGAAAGCACTTGGTTTGTTCGCCCCAAACTGCGGCAAATGTTACCAGAAACAGAACGCGGTTCTTGGATTAATTATTTTCAAACCTGTATTCGCCTAGCTAGGGCGGTGAGGCGCTTACATCAAGCGGGATTAGCACATTCTGATTTGTCGAATAAAAATGTGTTGATTGATCCGACATCGGGACAATGTGTGGTGATTGATATTGACTCATTGGTGGTTCCTGGTTTATTTCCGCCCGATGTGTTGGGAACCAGGGGATATATCGCCCCAGAAGTTTTATCGACGCTTCATTTACCCCTTGATGATGCCAACCGCCAACATCCCTCTGCTCGTACTGACCAACATGCCCTTGCTGTCTTACTGTACCAGTATTTACTAGGTAGGCATCCCCTGGAAGGTCCGAAAACCTATCCGGCGGCGTCTGCGGAGGAACAGGAACGTCTGGAGATGGGTTCCAAGGCTTTATTTATTGAACATCCCACGGATATGTCTAATCGACCAAATGATTTACAGCTATCATTTACCGCCCTGGGACCCCATTTAAGCGATTTGTTTCAGAGAGCGTTTGTTCAAGGTTTACATTCACCCAATGAGCGCCCCGCTGCGATTGAATGGGAACGTGGACTAGTCAAAACCTGGGATCTGCTGTTCCCCTGTAAAAACAAATATTGTCCCAGTCATTGGTCTATTTTACATGACCCAGCTCATTTAAACTGTCCATTTTGTGGCTCAAAACCCAAAGGAACTCTACCAATTTTACGGCTGCGTTCAGAACGGCGTCCCGGTCAGTGGACACTTGATGGTCAGCTTGTAGTTTACCATAATCTGACTTTGTTTAAATGGCACGCCTTTGATAATATTTTTCCTGGTGAAGAAGCTGATAAAACGCCTCAAGCTTATTGTGTCTTCTTTGAAGGAAAATGGCTGCTGATCAACCAAAATCTAGTATCCCTTACATCTCCTAGTGGGAACCAAGTTGCACCGAGTCCTCAACCGGGACAAGCGGGACAGGCGATTGAATTAAAAGAGGGAATACAATTCCGGCTTTCTCAGGAACCCCACGGTAGGATGGTTGAGGTTCAGATGGTTAAGTAGGTCATTCGTCATTTGTCATTCGTCATTCGTCATTCGTCATTTGTCATTTGTAAGGGTTTGATGCGTGTTGATAACACTTAATCTAGTTAAGTTTATTTTCACCAACCTAATTATCAAAAATTGCACTTTTTACCGCCAATTCGTTTTGCGGATCTTCCACTAAGATAACCGGCATAGAACTTATTTCTAGAACGGCTTGTGATACGGAACCGACTCGCACTTGTTGCCAAGGTTGATGTCCCCGTTTGCCCATGACAATATCTGCCACTTGATATTCTTGCGCCACCCGAACAATTTCTTCTGGAATGGAACCCTTGCTCGTGATAAATTTATAGCGAATATCACTAAGGAATCGTTGAGTGCGATCGCGCAGCGTTTCTACGTCCTCTATCTCATCACTATTGATCACATATAATACAATCACTTCACCATCTGTGCGTCGAGCAATACTGGCTACTTTCCTTAAAACCTCTGTCGCTAAGGGAGAGGTATCCACCGCCGCTAACAACACGGTATGAGTCACTACCGTTACTTTCGTCGGGTCAACTTCTCCCCGTTCCAATAATTTTGGCGCAAACGTAGGAATCGCCCAAGCACCAATGGGTGCCGTGGTCAAAATGGAAAGCGCTGCAATGGCTAAAATAATTTCTCCCCCTTCAATCCCCCTGGCTAAGGGAATCGCACCAATTGCCGCTTGAACCGTTGCTTTTGCCATATTTCCCGGCAGCAAAAATAGCCGTTCTCGCCCCGTCCAATTACTTCCCACTGTCGAGAGATACCAACCCACGGGACGACCGACAAACAAGCCAATAGCTAACACTAAAAGTCCTGGTAAAATTGTATTCCCTAATACTTGCAGTTGAACGCTAGCGCCCAATAAAACAAATAAAACAATCTCCGCCACAACCCAAAGGCTATCAAATCCACCGCGTAGGCGTCGAGCCAACGGTGCATCCAATTCAATCAAAAAGAACCCCATTCCCATCGCGGCTAAGTAGCCAGAGTAGGGCAGTATTTTTTCTACAATCACCAATAACAACGCAATTCCAGCGGCAATTAAAACATCTTGAACCGTATTTTGGGTCCAATTTTGTTCCGTTAGCAGCGAGACGATTAAACGAGCCGCCACGTAGCCAATCAAGATACCCAGTCCGATTTCAATGAATACTTGCAACGGTAGTAATTGCAACGCCGAAAGTGTAAATCCTCCAGGAAGGGTGATGGTTTCAATTCCGCCCTGACCTAAAAAACTTAACAGTAAACTGAATAAAAGTAATAATAGAACATCGGATAAGGCACTCCCCGTGAGAATGGCATCGGGAATTCCCTTCGTCACTCCCCAACCCAAACGTTTTAGCCGCAGCATTCCTGGAACAATTACCGCCGGAGATTCTGCGCCAATGATGCAACCTAAGAGTAATCCCGTGGGAACGTCAAAGTGAAAAATCCAGATAGCGGCTAACGCGATCGCAATTGCTTCAAACCCCGCAGGCAAAAAGCCTAGCCGCAGCGCTACACTTCCCTGAGAAAGCAGCTTTTCCCGATCCAGCCCTAGTCCCGCTTTCATCAAGATAACCATCACGGCAACCGTTCGCAAACTATCCGCCGCTTCCAGCACATCTGAACTGATCACATTGCCAACTTGTGATCCGAGGATAATTCCCACCAAAATCATACCGATCAACGGTGGCGCACCTAAACGACGGGCAATTTGCCCCCCAAAAAAGCCCATCAATAAAATCCACAATGCGCTGGTTAACATGGAAGATTCTGGTTCTGAGGAAGGATAAGGAACAAATAACTAATTTGACTGACTATCACGACGCCCTAATTCATAAACAGCACCACTGATACAAGCCAGAAGCCCCATACTAATTGCCCAACTTGAACCCAGAGTGATTTCCACACCCCAGTTGCAGCCAGCGCCAACGACTAAAAATGGCACAATGCTGAACAGGGAAGCATAGAAAGCATTTTGAGCTTCTCTTCCCCGACGAGTGCGTTCATATTCCTTCATGGAAGTGTAGAGCGATCGCTCGGCAAAGTTAAACCAGCGATTCAGTTGTTCCATGATCCAGTGGCTTAGCGTCGAGAAGCCCCAGTACAGCGCTAGCGCCCACAACGATGCACCCGCGATCGCTGTCGTATTTAACTCGAATTGAAAGGGCAAAAGTTCAGTGAGCATGAGTTGTTTGGTAAAATAGGGCGACTATTGACTCATTAATGTATCGTAACAAAAAGCAGTTTAACGGATGAGAGGTAAAGTGCAGGGGGAGCAGGGGGAGCAGGGGGAGCAGGGGGAGCAGGGGGAGATGGGGGAGCAGGGGGAGATGGGGAAACAAATGACGAATGACGAATGACGAATGACAAATCCCAGCTTGCGGCAAAATAGGTAAGTTAGACCCCATCAGTTTTAATGTGAAGAAGAAACGATGACTAATGCGAGCCAAAAAGGAACCGAAAACCGCCCCAGTAAAAAAGCTGGGAAACGTTTAGCCATTGGCATAGGATTATTGATTGCACTTTTCGCGTGGATTGTAGATTTGCCTAGCGCGATCGCACAGGAGAATAGCGTCAACTATACGCTTACTAAATTACACTATCGAGATTTTTCCCATCAAAATTTAGAGGGAACCTCGTTTGCAGGTGCAGATCTACGCGGTGCCTCTTTTCGAGGAGCTTCTCTTCAAGGATCAATTCTCACCAAAGCGGCGTTTTTTGAGGCGGATTTAACCGGAGCTAACCTGTCCGAGACTTTAGCCGATCGAGTTGTCTTTGACGGCGCTAATTTAACCAATGCTATTTTTACTAATGCTATTGCCAGTCGTAGCCGCTTTTTTGATACAACGATTACAGGGGCGGATTTTTCCGGTGTAATCCTTGACACCTATCAAATATCGTTAATGTGTCAACGGGCAGATGGCGTTAATCCCGTCACCGGCGTTTCAACGCGGGATAGTTTAGGGTGTCGTTAATTGTAGCAAAAAGCAGAGGGCAGAAGGTTTATTACGGGTAGACGCCAACCCGGAAAGATTTTGTCTATTGAAAAACAACAGCAACGTTTACATTTATGCCAGTAATTTCCTCTGGGGACACAATTTGTTTTAGAGTTGCGCTGACTTACCTAGGTCATCCTCACACCTTTCAGTCGCATAGCTCCCTGTCTTTTATTTGAGGAAATATGAACAATACAGTTAATCGTTGCTGTTGTTTGTTGACGAGACAGATATTCGGGTATACAGATGTTTTGATCTCGTTATCGTTCTTATATTGGAGTTACACTAGACTAGACTCGGTTATCTGTCAGGGAAGCTTAATGGCTTCACTTTTTAACTTTACTCCTTTCTGGTTTTTGTGGACTAGCAATGATACATAAATTTGTTTATTGAAAAATAAAGTAATAAATCGATATAAGAGTTTATGGATAATCCAACTCTTGCCTAAATCCCTCCAGAGAAGCCCCCTGGGAACAGTTACAGCGATGGCGATAAATCATACGGAATAGACTTTACAGGTTTAATGGGCGCAAAACTTTGCGCCCTGTAAGCTGTTATGCATTTAAATTGGGTATTAGTAGCGAGCAAGATGCTCGCCCTACATACAAGGATTAGTCATTATTGACATTAAGGTTTATATGCCGAACAGCTTATGCCTTCGCGTTACTTAAATCAGGAAAAACCTCCCGCACCGCCGAATGAACCAACTGATGATTCTGGACATTCACGCCCTTTGCTAACGCCAAATCTGATCCGACAGCCTTGATTCCTTCATTGGCTAACTTGAGGACATAGGGTAACGTACTATTATTGAGGGCTTGAGTCGAACTCCAAGGTACAGCACCGGGCATATTGGGGACACCATAATGGACAACCCCTTCATCTATATAGGTGGGATTCGTGTGTGAGGTAGATTTCAAGGTTTCAATACATCCTCCCTGATCCACCGCCACATCAACAATTACAGCACCCGGATGCATTTGTTGCACCAAGCTACGAGGGACAAGAATTGGCGCTCGACGCCCCGGAACTAATACCGCCCCAATCAGCAAATCGGCTTGGGGAACGACGGCTTCAATTTGGGCTGAATTACTGTAAAGGAGTTCAACTCTGGAACCAAACAGGGTTTCTAAGTAGGCTAGACGTTCAACATTAATGTCCAAAATCTGAACTTGAGCGCCCATTCCTACGGCAATCTTCGCCGCTTCTGTGCCGACAACGCCACCCCCAAGAATCACCACCTTACCGCGTCTCACCCCAGGAACACCCCCTAAAAGCACCCCGCGTCCCCCTTGCTGGCGTTCCAGAAATCGAGCGCCAAATTGGACAGAAAGACGACCGGCAATAATGCTCATCGGTGTCAGCAATGGGAGACGGCGATCAGGAAGTTCCACAGTTTCATAGGCGATCGCACAAACACCACTATCGATTAAACACTCGGTCAACGGGCGATCCGCCGCCAAGTGCAGGTAGGTAAACAGTAATTGTTCTTTCTGTAAATAGGGATACTCCGACGTTAGCGGTTCTTTCACCTTAACCACCAGTTCCCGATTCCACGCCTCGGCTGCTGTGGCGACAATCTTAGCGCCACTATGCTGATAGTCTTGATCAGTAAAGCCCGCACCCGCTCCCGCCTGGGTTTCAATCCAAACCTGATGTCCTGCTTCCTGTAAGACGCGAACACTACTAGGACTCAAGCCGACTCGAAATTCTTGGTCTTTTGTCTCTTTGGGTACACCGATTTCCATCGTTTTCCTTTATGTAATGCAGTTTTCAGACGTTGTGCCATAAGGACTAAGCGTATACTCCTGGCGCGATCGCACAACACTGTTGTTGAATTTGGTATCACTTAACTGTATAAATTCTGTCCTTGCTTGTTTAAATGTTAAACTTAGTAAAGAAATATAACTAAATCATTACACCATCCTTGGCAACTATGACACAACCCCAACCCACAACCACTCCCCAACTCGCCGAACCCAAGTTCGGTTTCAATGAATATGCTGAACGTTTGAATGGTCGAGCCGCGATGATTGGCTTTGTCTTGACCTTGGCGATTGAATATGCTACAGGTCAGGGACTGCTAACGTGGCTAGGTTTGCAATAATACTCTGACCGGAAAACCGGGATCAGGTTCCCCGTCCTTCTAGGACGGCTTTTTTATGTCCTTTATCCAATCTCGAACCACCTCTGAAAGCATCCTATCCGTTTGCTTGGCATATTGTTTAAGCGTCTCAAGCTCTCTATCTGAAAGCCTTACCCTTAGTATCTTTTCCCTGGGCATTGTAGTATTTATTGTGCTACAGTATGATGGTAGTCTAGCACAGGCGAAAATTCGTGAGTATCGCCAATCAATGCTGATCACCTAAAGTGATGCTAGTACATGAGGCGCGAGTAACCTCTTAAAAAACCCATGGACTCAAAAGAGTGCCGATACCGCCAAAAGTGCACGACTTGCGTTAGTCACAAGACTAGAACAATGTACTGTAGGGCATACGGGAACATAGGGAAAGAGAGAGAACGGAAGTATAAGACACTCTCGGTAAAGTACCATTACGCTTAGGGAGACAAGCCCTCTGGGGTTATCTAAGTTAGGCTCAATACTTGGTGGTTTTCTACGGGTATTTGGTTTAAGTATTGCCGCAAGGATAGATAGCTATAAGGTGTGTCGTGGAACTAAGAATCCCCGTACTTATAGGACGGGGAGTGTCAATATGGATGAGGTTAATCCGTCGATTGATCGGATAACCTAGAAGTAGATAAAGTACTTACGTGGAATAGAGATAAATAACCAACCGTGATGAATGCCTTAGGACCTCGATTCTGGAAGTTAGCCTACCGCAAAGAGCCGATTTCTAGCTTTATTGTCACTGTCGGCGCTGTCGATGCCGTCATTGGCGGAGTTGGTGAACGCTGGTCACTGCTAACATTTGGGTTAATGATGGTCATGTTAGCTGTAGGTTTACGCTGGTGGCAAAGCCAACGTCGCCAAACAGAACTAGCTGAACAACCCGTAACCCATTATCTGCCATCAAGTCCTTCCCGTCCACCCTTACCGATGCTCAGTACCAGCAAGCGTCATCCCCACCGCTGATGCTTTTTTGGTGCAAGTCGGGTGTATAGCAGAAGGCTCCAGGGCAGAAGGGTTCTTACTGGTACGTGGCATTTGAACCATTCAATCTGTCTTAACCTTTATGGCAACCGCTATAATTTTTCGGGAAACTAAAGAAGACAGAGGCGGATTGGCGGGAATGACGAGCAAAACAACATTAGAGCGATTGTATAAAATTGGCGAAGTTGCCCTAGGATTAGATGTTGGGTTGAACCATTTCTATACTGATTCTAACGGACAGACAGTTGACAATCCAAGATTTCCTCAGAAATCGGAGAAACAACTTAAGCGTCTTCAGAAGCGAGTATCTAAAAGGTTTAAGAAAGGTCAACCTCAATCTAATAACTACAAAAAGGCTAAACAAAAGTTAGCCAAGAAACACTTGAAAGTCAGTAGGCAGCGTAAAGACTTTGCGGTAAAGATTGCATTGTGCGTAGTCCGGTCTAACGACTTGGTAGCTTATGTAGACGCGCCAGCGGCTTGCCGAAGGCTAGACTTGCAAGTGCGGAACATGGTAAAAAATCATCACCTGGCTAAATCTATTAGTGATGCGGCTTGGTCTGAGTTTAGACGTTGGCTTGAGTATTTTGGTAAGGTTTTTGGTGTAGCAACAGTTGCCGTTAAACCTCACTACACCTCTCAAAATTGTTCTAATTGCGGTTGTCTTGTGAAGAAAACGCTTTCAACCCGGACGCACAAATGTCAGTGTGGATGCGTTTTAGACCGTGATTGGAATGCCGCAATAAACATACTCAAGGAAGCACTTCGTACCGTGGGGCACACGGGAACATTCCAGGAATACTGGATAAACGCTTCGGGACAACTCGCCCTATAGCAGTGTTGATGAAAATCAATACTCGCTTGGTGATTGGATGAACGAAGAATCCCCCGCGTTTTCAACCGGGGGAGTGTCAAGAAGAGGTGGGTTTACTGACGCCAACGACAACCCGTTCCGAATCAGGTTATCGCCTGTTTACCGAACAAACCCTGAATCGGTTAGCCTTTATCAAGCGATCGCAATCCCTCGGACTTAGCCTGAGTGAAATCCACGAAATCCTTGAGGTTCACGACTCCGGGGAATTACCCTGTGGTGCAGTGAAGCAACACTTGCTGCATAAAGTCGAGGAAATTAACCAGCAAATTCAAGCCCTAGAACTACTTCAGTCAGAGCTTTTAGGCTTACTCTCAGGATGGCAAGAGCAGCCGCCTTGCGATCGCGTCGCTGAAACGATCTGCCCAAACATTCAATGAATTATGATAATTCCCTGTTCCCTGTTCCCTGTTCCCTGTTCCCTGTCAAATGATCAATAACAAAGGGGCAATTTTAATTTTAATCGGAGTCATGATAAGTTCGGCGACTATAAGCCATAAGGCAATAAGTCAGCCTTTACCTGTACCCGTTGCGCCACCACGTCCGGAAAATCCTGCCCAACCGCCGCCTCCTACACCAACCAATCCACTCAATCCCGATAATTTATCTCCACCTCAACCTTTCTCCTCTCCTGAAGCCTGGAGAAATCCGCGACTAATTTACACCTTTACAGGTCATAACACAGCCGTTGATTCGTTGTTCTTTAGCCTCGATGGAACAATTCTAATTAGCGGCGGTAGTCGTAACGATGGCAAAATTAAATTCTGGCAGCTAAAAACAGGTCGAGAAATCGACAGCCTGCGAGCGCAACGAACTTCAGTATCTGTCCTAGGCTTATCACCCGATGGAGAAACCTTGGTCAGTTCGGGTACAGATTCTGCGGTTAATCTTTGGAACTGGAGAACCGGAGACTATATCCATCAGTTTCGTGATCATACCAGCAATGTTTTATCCTTGGCAATTACGCCAGATGGTCGCACCTTAGTCACAGGCGCTTTAGATGGAATTCGACTATGGGATTTAACCAAACAACGTCGAATGTACACCTTAGTGCGTTTCGATAACCAGACCTATGGACTGGCGATTCACCCAGATGGAGATATCCTGGCAAGTGGTCATAAGTTTGGTTCAATTAAACTCTGGAATGTAAACACAGGACAGTCACTCAATCGGATTAGCGCCCATCGTGGTTCAGTTAATGCCTTGGCGTTTACACCCGATGGACAAACATTAGTCAGTGGTAGTTATGATCGCACGATTAAAGTCTGGAATCTCAGAACTGGACAATTAGCACAAACTCTTTCGGGACATACCGGGCGAGTCTGGGCTGTGGCGATTAACCCCGATGGTGAAACCCTGGCAAGTGCCAGCCGTGACGGGGTGCGGTTATGGAATTTAAGAACCGGTGAACTGTTAGCGTTACTGACAGCCCATGAAGATTGGGTGCATTCCGTTGCCTTTAACCGGGATGGTACACTCCTAGCAACGGGTGGATTTGATCGGCAAATCATGATTTGGCAAATTTCTCCCGTGAGTGGTGAAGAGTTGGCACAACGTTCTCAGTAGAGGCTTGGTTACCAAGCCCCTACTTCACCCCGTCAAATGTCAAGCCTAGATCCACCTAAGATTTCCCCCGTACAGCCGTTTTCACTTAAAGGAAATCTAGTATAAACTAGAGGACGAACGCTATAAAAGCTTAGCTGACGATAAAGCCAAGTTAATCTTGGGAAAAGAAAAGCTAATCAGCCGGAGCAAACGACGCTCACAGAAGACGCGATCGCGAAGCATCCAAGGGTCTGTTGTGAGTAAAACAGTAAACGGAAAAAGTCAAGCAAAATTAATTTTTCTTCAGAAATAACCATCTGATCAGCAGGCTAAGTTGCTTCTGTTCGTCCGTTTTGATGTCAAAACATTTAACCCTAGAACCTTGGTCTCTTGTTTTATTGATAATTCCGATAGTCTATCCATGGTGACGGTGATTGAGTTGTGCCAAGCCATCTCTGGAGAAATTAGACTACAGCCATTGCTCTCAACTTTAATCCAGATAGCCTTTGAGACGACAGATGCTCAAAGTGTTACCCTGATTTTGCCTCAGCCGGAGGGTTTAGTCATAGCGGCTAGGGGGGTAAGGGGTACGACTCCAAGCATTTTGCCCCTGACTCCCATCGAATCCAGCCCGGAGATTCCCCGGATGCTGGTTGAATATGTATGGCATCATCCAGATATTTTGATTGTCTCAGATGATACGACAGATGTTAAACGATGGTCAACGATCGCACTGAATCCGGGAGATGAGGGAGAAGAGGGCGGATTTAGTACCATCAGGGCGGGAAAAAACGATAATAGTGAAACCCGCCCCTATAATCCATGCTCTCGAGGGCAGCAAAGGGTCAACAACCAACAATCAACACCTCCCCAACTGAGTGTATTATGTGCGCCATTAACAGTTGGTAATCAGGGAATTGGTATTCTTTACCTAGAAAATAATCAAGCCAGAGGCGTATTTACGTGCGATCGCCTAACTCTTGTCCAACTCCTGTGTGTCCAAGCTGGATCTGCCCTCAAAAATGCCCAAGCCTACGAATCCCTGGAAAACTATGCACGAAACCTGGAGAAAACAGTAGAACAGCAACAGCAACTGTTACAACACAATACATCATTTTCTCATTCTATTGTTGAAGATCAAAGCGAACTCATTTGTCGGTACAGCGCTGATGGCAAACTCACCTTTGTCAACGAAGTCTATTGTCGCTATTTTAGCAAAACTCCCGAAGAACTCATCGGGTATCATTTTTTTCCTCTGATTTATCCTGACGATCAGATCAGAATCGAAAACTGTATCGCTAGCTTGACTCCAGATAATCCCGTCAATACAGTCGAACACCGGGTCATTCTAGAAGGGGATAAAATCCGTTGGCAACAATGGAGTAATCGGGCTATCTTTGATCAGCAAGGTCGATTACTGGAATTCCAGGCAGTCGGACGAGATATCACGGATTGCAAATTAACAGAAGAACGACTGCGCCATAGTGAAACCCGACTCAACACAATCATTACCAGCACCTGCGACGGGCTTATGATCGTCGATCAACAAGGTCGAGTTCGGTTCGCTAACCCTGCTGCTGCCAATCTATTAAATCAGGAAATGGAGCAGTTAATCAATTATCACTTTGGACTGCCGATTAGTGTCAATCAAACGGCAGAGTTGGGACTAATTGGTGGTAATGAACAACTCAGGTTTGCTGAAATGAGTGTGGTGGAAACTGAATGGGACGGTGAGTCAGTTTTTGAGATTTGCTTACGGGATGTCACTGAACGTCACCACGCTGAAGCCGCATTACGGGAAAGTGAAGAACGCTTCCGGGCAATTTTTGAACAAGCTGCTGTAGGGATTGCTTTAGGTACACCATCAGGACATTTCATTCGAGTCAATCAACGATTTTGTGATTTAGTTGGATATGAGGCGTCTGAATTATTAGAACTCAGTTTCTCAGAACTGACTCATCCGGATGATCGAGAAACTGCACTCAATGATTTAACTCAGTTATTGGTCGGTCAAAAATCGACCTATTATCGAGAGAAACGCTTTATTCGTAAAGAGGGTCAGTGGCAATGGGTGAATATTTCTGTATCCTTGGTACGCACGTGGACAGATGCTCCCAATTATATTATTGGTGTGGTTGAAGATATCCAACAGCGCAAGCAAACCGAAGCCGCCTTGCAACAGGCATTAGATGCTGCAGAAGCGGCAAACCGAGGGAAAAGTGAGTTCTTGGCGAATATGAGTCATGAACTACGTACTCCTCTCAATGCTATTTTGGGCTTTACTCAACTCATGGCACGGGATGCGTCTCTCAAGCCCGATCAGCTAAATTATGTGGGCATTATTACCCGTTCCGGTGAACATTTGCTGGATTTGATTAATAATGTCCTGAATATGTCCAAAATTGAGGCAGGTAGGATTTCACTGTCAGAAAATAGCTTTAATCTTTATAGTTTGATTAATTCAATTGCCGATATGTTGCGCCTGAAAGCTCAATCTAAAGGGCTACAACTGATAGTTGATCGCACCGCGAATGTGCCGCACTATGGGGTAACCGATGAGGGT
Organism: Coleofasciculus sp. F4-SAH-05; assembly: GCF_040222985.1. NCBI lineage: Bacteria > Bacillati > Cyanobacteriota > Cyanophyceae > Coleofasciculales > Coleofasciculaceae > Coleofasciculus > Coleofasciculus sp. F4-SAH-05. The sequence continues at coordinate 37,251 of NZ_JAVKBY010000164.1, read as the reverse complement.
AAATTGCGGCAAATTCTGATTAATTTAGTTGGCAATGCCGTGAAATTTACCTCACAAGGTCAGGTAATTTTGCGGGTGCGAGAACTCTCTGATCCGGTAATCCCCTCACTCAACCAAAATTCTCAAACCCGTCTGTTTTTTGAAGTTGAAGATACAGGGGTTGGCATTCCTTCTGATGAACTATATACCCTATTTCAGGCTTTTGTACAAACCAAAACCAGTCAGCGATCGCACTCGGGAACAGGTTTAGGTTTAGTCATTAGTCGTCGGTTTGTCCAGTTGATGGGAGGCGATATCACCATCGATAGTACTCCCGGTCAAGGTACAATAGTAAAATTTGATATCCCCATTGGCATTGTTCCCCAAGACCAAATTCCTCGCCCATCCTTAAGTCAGCAGGTTATTGGCATTGCCCCCGATCAACCCAGCTATCGGATTTTAGTGGTTGAGGATCAATGGACAAATCGCCAAGCTCTGGTTAAGTTTCTGGAATCCCTCGGATTAGATGTGCGAGAAGCTGAGAATGGTCAAGTTGCTGTCGCTATCTGGGAAAAATGGCATCCTGATTTGATTTGGCTGGATATGCGAATGCCTGTAATGGATGGGTATGAAGTAACCAAAATGATTAAATCTCATCATCGGGGAAAAACAACCGTGATTGTTGCCTTAACCGCTAGCGCATTTGATGAAGAACGCACCACTATTTTAGAGGTAGGTTGTGATGATTTTGTCGCCAAGCCCTTCCGAACGGATACCATTTTAGAGAAAATGGAACAACATTTAGGACTCCGTTATCGCTATGAAAATGCTACCCCATCCCCATCCGATACCGATACACCGATATTAACCCCTGAGGATTTAAAGGTGATGCCGACGAATTGGATTGCCCAGTTGCACCAAGCCGCAATCCAGCTCAATAGCAAGCAGATTATTCAGCTTATCCAACAAATTCCCCCAGAACAGAGGTTATTCGCTAAGGCATTAACCAATTTAGTTAATAATTTTCGTTGTGATGTCATTATGGATATAGCGCAAAAGGCTAAGTAGGTGGGAAACATTAAAGTGAACGACTGTGATCGTCATTTGTAATTCGTCCTTTGCTCCCGTAGCTTCCAGACGTAGCATGCTACGTCTCTACATTACCCAGACGTAGCATGCTACGTCTCTACATTACCCAGACGTCGCTACGTCTCTACAACCCCACCTCCCCCTTGGCAGCCAGACTTACTTATGAACAGTTATCAGCCAAAAACCGCAAAAGGAATTATTTTAATCGTTGATGATACACCCGATAGCTTACGTCTGTTGGAAGCCGCACTGACACGATATGGGTATGAAGTTCGCAGTACAGTCAACGGTGGTATGGCATTAACGGCAGCAAAAGCGGTAGCCCCGGATCTGATTTTGTTGGACATTAAAATGCCCGACATGAATGGCTATGACGTTTGCTCAGCCTTAAAAGCGTCACCCGTCACTCGTGATATTCCGATAATTTTTATTAGCGCCTTAGATGAAGTCTTTGATAAAGTCAAAGCCTTTGCCTTGGGAGGGGCTGACTATATTACTAAACCTTTTCAATTTGAAGAAGTTTTGGCGCGTGTCGATCATCAACTGACGATTCGTCAACTTACCCAGGATTTAGAGCAACGAGTTGAAGAACGAACCGCCCAATTAAAACAAACCTTACAGGATTTACAACAAGCCCAAGTTCAGCTTATACAGGTGGAAAAGATGGCAACACTGGGTCAACTGGTAGCCGCCGTAGCCCATGAAATTAACAATCCTGTAGGGTTTATTAATGGAAATCTCAGTTGTGCCAAGGATTATACGAACGATCTGATTTCCCTGGTGCGTCTGTATCAAGACAAATTTCCCCATCCCGGAACTGAAATCGAACAAGAAAGTCAAAATATTGAACTTGATTATTTGATTGAAGATCTGCCCAGTATTTTATCCTCAATGAAAAAAGGAGTTGATCGTCTCTTTCAGTTAAGTATCTCTTTGCGAACCTTTTCTCGTTTGGATGCTCATACCAAGGTAGTCTTTAACATCCATGATGGAATCGAGAGTACACTATTAATTTTAAAGCACCGCCTTAAGGCAAATGATAAACGTCCAGCAATCGAAGTGATTAAAAACTACGGCGAATTACCGCCTATTGAGTGTTATCCTGGGCAATTAAACCAAGTTTTTATGAATCTTATTGCTAATGCGATAGATGCATTAGATGAATTACAGACAAAGAAGTCCGAGGAATTGAATAAAGACTATCTGCCTCAAATTAAAATTGATACCGACATTCAGTACGATAAAGAAACTGTTATTATTCGGATTCGCGATAATGGAATAGGAATGCCAAGTCAGGTAAAAGACTGCATATTTGATAATTTTTTTACTACCAAACCCGTGGGCAAAGGAACGGGTTTAGGCTTATCGATTGCGCGTCAGATTGTAGTCGAAAAGCATGGAGGTTCCCTGGATTTTAGTTCCGCATTAGAGCAAGGAACCGAGTTTGTGATTGAGTTGCCCATGTCATAAGTCGTCTTTTGGTCTGTCATTTGTCATTTGTCATTTGTCATTTGTCATTTGTCATTTGTCATTTGTCAATTCACAATTGTAGGGGCGGGTTTAGGGACTAAATTCTGCTAGTCACCGATAAATGAACAACAAAACCCGCCCTGATTCATAACTTGTCACCCCTTCAGGGGTTAATTGTCTTGATGGAGGAAATTCGCGATCGCGTGATTAATCTGTGTGCGATCGCTCTTGTCTCGTCCAAACGCTGCCGCATGACCATAGACTGAGTTTAGCACCATAAGTTGGGCATGAGGAATAAGTGCCGCTTCTGCAGTAACATCAGCGACAGCAAAATAAGCATCCGTGCGAATAGGTAGAAAAAGAATCTCTGCTTTTATACTTGCCAAAGCCTTTTCTAACGATTTATTCATACCGGGTGTCAAACTAACATCATGACTTGCCCAAGTCTGAAAGTGACAGAATAAGTCATTCGCATCTTTTTCATGATAGCGGGTGCGCCATTTTGCCAGAAATTCATCCAACGAATTTGCCTGAGTATCAGGATACCTTTGATACACCTGTAAAGAATAAAACTCTGGCGAAAAAGCCCAAGGTGCCCAAGCTTCAGACATACGCGAAAGTCCCAGCAACGGAGGTTCTGTATAATTGCCCTCCTGAAACGCCGGATCAGAGAACAAGGACTATCAATTTGAGCTGCACACGAGCTTAATTACATATATTTTTTACAATAAAAATTTCATCAAATACTCTTAATTCCTCTGCGCCCCTCTGCGTTAACCTCTGCGTCCCTCTGCGTTAAAAAATAAGTCTCAATCTCACCATTATTGGGAACCTTTACCTAAAAAATCAGTCAACTTTACACATAATCATCTTATTATGGCAGGCATATTTCCATGTTAAATTATCGCTGGCAATCCAAACTAGCCGTACTGATGACGCTAGGCATAACCACAACAGCCTCACTTCCCATCCTCATCGCCATACCCGCAACAGCAAAACCCCAACCTTATCGTATCGGGCAACTGTTTCCCTCACAACCCACTCCAGTCACCCCTCGTTCTACACAGGTAAGCATACCATCGGGAACAATTATTACAGTTAAGTCTGAGGAAGCGGAAAAAATAGTCGTTACCCCAGATGAAACCGCACCCATCACCCTAACAATTACCCAGCCAATTCGTTCTTCAGCCGGAACCATTTTAATTCCCGCCGGGAGTCAAATTGAGGGAGAATTACGTCCCGTAGAAGGTGGTACTCAATTTATCGCTAAACAGCTAATCCTAAAAACCAATAATCGAGAATTGCCGATTGAAGCGACATCAGCCATCATTACAGAAACAGAAACAATCGATAACGGAACTGATGTAAGTAGTATTCTCAAAAATGCCGCCATTGGTGCAGCCGCCGCCGGGGTTTTGTCAGAAATCTTTGGCGATATTGATTTAATTGAAGTTTTAGTCGGTGCTGGATTAGGCGCATTAGGCGGACTACTTTTAGGTGGAGGCGAACAAGCGGAAGTTTTCGTGATTTACCCAGAAACCGATTTAGACTTAACCTTAGATAGCGAGTTAGTTCTTAGATAAGGCAGTGGTTATTTGTAGGGGCGGGTTTTACGGTTATCGGTTGCGGGTAGACACAGATGTAAATAAACCCGCCCTTCCCCAAGGTTCATGCAGAAATAAAACCAAATTTTATAACCTGAAGGGGTGACAAGGGATGTGAAGGATAAGCAGGGTGTCGGGAAGATAAAGGATTAGATGGGATGTTTTTTGGTCGGTTCTGACAGTTCGGGATCTTACTCTAACTAACCTGGAGGTGGGCAAGAGCCAAAAACGATAACATCAGCACTTCAGGGTTGATCACTCTTGCCCACCCTACATCTTTCATTCAAGTTAATGGTTTAGATCACACGAATTTGTAGAACACGTTTATTTGTAGGGGCGGGTTTTACCGTTATCAGTTGCGAGTAGACACAAATATGAATAAACCCGCCCTCCCCTAAGGTTCATCCAGAAATAGAACGAATAACAAAGGACAAATGACGCATGACAAATAACCAATTCATCAAAAAAATAAAGCCGAAAACACACAAGCCATAATTAACCCCGTCGCATCTGCCAATAAAGCCGCCACCAATGCATAACGGATACGAGTAATGCCAACAGCGCCAAAATAAACCGCTAACACATAAAACGTTGTTTCCGTACTCCCCATCATCGTTGAAGCCAAAAACGCACTATAGGAATCCGGCGCTCGTTCCACGATTTCACTCATAATGCCAAACGCCCCTCCCCCAGAAAGAGGACGAATTAACGCCATCGGTAAAACTTCAGCAGGCATACCGATTAAACTGGTGATCGGATTTAATAGAGTCGAGAGTGCTTCCATCGCCCCCGACGCCCGAAACATACCAATTGCCACTAAAATAGCCACTAGAAACGGAATAATCCGAATCGCAATCTCGAACCCCTGTACCGCCCCTTCTGTAACCGCTTCATAAACTTTCACCCCGCGTCCAACCCCATAGGCGATAATCAATAAAATTAATGTGGGAATCAGCCAATAGGAAATAAAATCTTGGTTGAAGAAACCACCTAAACTTTGGCGGATTATCACGCCATAAACCATGGAAAAGATGAACCCCGCAATAAACCCCCAGGCGATAATTTTAGAAATTCGACCCGCTGGATACAATAAATGGGAAAAATCAGGTTCTTCAACGGGTTTAACCTCATCCTCGGTTTGCAGTACCGTTTCCTGTTCTGAACTATCCGCGATAGGCGTATCGGATACTTGACTCCGTTTGCGTAAAAACAACGCCACTAACACCCCAACCAACGTCGAACAAGTCGTAGACAAAAATGTCGGTAGCCAAATAGCAGCAGGATCACTACTATTTGCTGCCGCCCGCACACCAATTACACCTAGGGGGAATAGGGCGACACTGGATGTATTAATCGCCAGAAACAGACACATCGCATCCGTTGCTGTTCCCGGAAACGGATTCAACTTATTCAACTCCACCATCGCCTTGATGCCAAATGGAGTCGCCGCATTCCCCAACCCCAGCATATTGGCAGAAATATTCAGAATCATCGCCCCCATCGCCGGATGGGTGGGGGGTACATCGGGAAAAAGTTTCACCATTAAGGGTTTGAGCAGAGTTGCCAGATTGTACATCAACCCTCCGGCTTCCAAAACCCGCACTAATCCTAACCAAAGCGCCATCACGCCAATCAAACCAATGGCTAACTCGACAGCCGTTTTAGCAGATTCAAAACTGGCGTCAGTAATGGCTTGCATCTTGTCGGTATACCCAGCAAATAGGATAGCTACAGCAATAAAGCCGACAAAAACAATGTTGATAGCGCTGGGCTTCCTCGATGGTTGGGAGGACATACTGAATCACCGTAAATAGACAAACTCATAGAATAACGGCAAAAGACCGAAGGCAAAAGCCCTCAGTCTTTTAATCGCTCTATAAGAATCAGTTCTAGATGCCTGTCGGCTACCAACAGTTCAGTCAGTTCGTAGGGATACGAAGCGTTCTCTAGGAAAGAATTAGGTATCGCTGTCTAAATTACATTAAGCCGATTTGCTGGAGAATGCCTTGCCCGGTGAGCAATTCGGTGGCGATACCGATGACGAAGCCCAGCATCGCCAAGCGACCATTCCAGGTTTCCGCAAATGAGGTAAAGCCAAACTTGGTTTCTTGTTCTTGCATAATTCTTCCCTCTCAATACCTTTGGTGTACGTTCTTGCCTTGTCCAATGACCCGTCTCGGTGGATTACATCAAGCCGAGTTGCTGGAGAATGCCTTGCCCGGTGAGCAATTCGGTGGCGATACCAATGACGAAGCCCAGCATCGCCAAGCGACCATTCCAGGTTTCCGCAAATGAGGTAAAGCCAAACTTGGTTTCTTGTTCTTGCATGAGTGGTGTCTCCTGTATCTGTCTCTGTAATAAAATTTAACTTAATTTTTCTAAACCTGCAACATTTCTTTAGGTTGATTGTCCACGTAATATGGTAATGAGGTTAAGTCAGGGCGGGTTTAGTTACATCTGGGTGAGGTCAAGAAACGGTAATCGTGAAACCCGCCCCTACACCCCTGACGCGCCAGGTTCCCTCAAAGGTTGTGAAAAATCACAACTCTCCTTTTCCCTTTAACCTGGAAATATCCCATTGCTACATTACGCGCGATCGCACTGAAAACGTCGGTTGCGGTGGGTTTAGATGTAGGGTGGGCAAGAGTTATCAACCTGGAAAGCCTTATATTATCGTTCGTTGCTCTTGCCCACCACAGGGTAACCTGGGATTTATAGCGTTTCTCATAGGATGAGGTACAGGGATGAGGGCGCAAGCCTTGCGCCCCTACATTTGGGTATTGTTGGTGCAAGATGTAAGTTAAAACAGGTTCAAAAAATGAGCCACGCACAACTGTGATCATGAAAATCCCTCTCATTTTCTCACTCAAAACTGAAAACTTTGGTTGGGGTAGGTTTAGTCACATCGAGGTAGGACAAAACACGATAATCGTGAAACTTGCCCCTACATTCCTGAAAACGCTTGTCTTAGCGATTTCCCTCGTCATCACTCAAGGGTTCACCCACACCACCCATGCAGCTAACCCCCAACACCTCGAACAACTCAAAACAACCAATGCTTGTCCTCAATGTGACTTAACCGATGTGGATTTAACCAGTGCCAATCTTCAGCAGGCAGAGTTGAGCGGTGCTAACTTAAAAGGAGCAATCCTAACGGGGGCTAACCTAAATCGAGCCAATCTCAGCAATGCCGAATTAAACGGTGCTAAACTGGCTGGGGCAACCTTGGCAAGGGCTAATTTGAGGGAAGCAAAACTGGGGTTAAGAGAACCGGATGCTGACAACCCCTTACCCTCTCAGGTCGAACCCGATAATCTCTACAATACCCTATCCTGGCTAGGCTATTTTCCCACATTTATTGCCCATTGGTATGCAGCAGTCGTCACCGACTTACGTGATGCTAACCTCCAGGGGGCTGACTTGTATCGGGCTAACCTGAATGGGGCGCTACTGAGTCGTGCGAATCTCCAAGAGGCTCAACTTGACTACGCTAGCCTAGTCCGCACTTACTTAAGAGAAGCCACACTCACCAACGCCAACTTAGTTAGTGCTGATTTACGCAATGCTAATTTAACCGACGCCCAACTGGAAGTCGCTGATATTCGTTCAGCGGATTTGAGGGGCGCTAAACTGAATAATGCCAACCTGGATACCGTGAATGCGGATAGCGCCAACTTAAGCGGTGCTAATTTAAGTCAAGCCTATATCACTAATGCGGACTTCAATGGTGCGATTTTGGTAAGGACAACACTGCAAGGGGCGGTTCTGAATGGGAGCAATTTTCAGATTGCGGATTTGAGTCAGGCGAACTTACAAGGGGCGCAGTTAAAAGGGGTAGGCTTCAATAGGGCTAATTTGACAGGGGCGAATCTGGAGGGGGCAGACTTGAGCAATGCTAAACTCGCGATCGCAGACCTAACTAATGCCCAACTGACGGGGGCGATTCTCCATTCAGCTTATCTGCACAGCGCCACGTTGACAAATGCCAATTTAAGTGGTGTGGATTTACAGGGGGCGCAACTGCGAGAGGCGAATTTAAGTAATGTTACATTGGTTGGCGCCACGTTAGAAGATGCCACTCTGATTCGTTCCACGTTAACTGGGGCTAATTTAACCTATACGAATTTAACCCGATGTGATTTACGCGGGGCTAACTTAACCGGGGCAGATTTGAGTTACGCTAACCTGACGCAAGCCGATTTTGCCCAAGCTGCGTTGATGGGCGCAACCTTACAGGGCGCAAATCTCAGCGACGCCAACTTCAAAGGCGCGATCGGATTTAATCGTTATGCTGTACCCAGAACGCCCGTTCAATAAAACACCCGTTCAATAAATGTTTAGACCGATGAGTTTAATGTCAAATAAATTCACCAATCATATCCATCAGCATATCCCATTTTTATTAATATGTCGCCACATACATCTTTGAATGCCTGTTTGTGTTCATTTGTAAAATGATTTCGCCAATCACCAATTGTACCTTTGCGAAACGTCCTTGATTTTTTATAGAAAACATTTTTAGCTATCTGAATAATTTGTTCTTCAGAATTATCAATATTCAGATAATTTGCAAATGTAAAGAGGCATAGATTTCTCGCCTAGTCAAAGGAACAGGGAACCGTGCCAAGTTGCTGCGACCTAAATAATACCGTATTTTCATAAACTTGTCTCCTCCAATTTTTTATGATAGCAATCTTTAGTAGACCAATCATCGACTTACTGTAGTATAGCAGTTTTCTCAGTTGTATCTCATCTACCTGAGCATACCGGAAATTGCTATGCTCGACAGTGATCAGCTAAAACTCATTTAAATGGGGATGTTTAAAACTGTAAACTTAATCATAACTTAACAATGATAACTTCAGTTGTTTATCGTCTATCAAAAAACTTACTTTTTCGGATTGCCTTTTTACTCTGCGCCTGCACAGCACTGGTTGTTGTTGCCATCATCGGATTCAACCAACACTTTGACACGAAATATCTGTATGTAGCTGGATTGTCTTGGTGGGAAGGGTTAAATGCTTATGATCCAGATGTAGCCAGCCAACTCGGTGCAAATCAGAGTTTAGGTGGTTTTTTCTATCCTCCCCAGATTGCTCCCCTGTGTCTTCTCTTAGGTGCATTTCCCTGGACGCAAGCAAAGGTAGTAATGACCCTTTTAAATGTCTTTTGTACTGGAATATTGGCATTTTTGGGTGTACTTCTGGTTAAACAACCTCAGGTGAAACAACTCAGAGTCCCAGGTTCTAGCCCGGGATGGTTTATTCCAGCCATTGTTATCGCTAATCCCTTCACCTTGAATATCATCGTACTGGGACAAACGACTCTAATCGTTGCTACAGCGCTTGTTAGTGGCTGGTATTATGCTTATCGGGGACGCTGGGTGTTGAGTGGTGTTCTGATTGCCATCTCTACGATTAAGCCACAGTTGAGCTTGCTGGTTATCCTCTGGCTGCTTTTAGAACGGCGCTGGCGAATTTTGGCAGTAGCCGCTGTTACGACCTTAATTTTTTGTCTAGTCCCTATGGTGATTACGGGTCCCATTGACGTGTTTTTCCACTGGTTTGCCTCCTTGGGGGCACATAAAAACATATTTGCTAATGTTTTGGGTTTTCCAGCCGTTTTTAGTATCAAAAATTTACTGTATACGGCTGGTATTCAAGTGCCACAACTATTACCTTTGGGGATTGTGATTACAGTTCTACTTTGGCGCTATCGTTCCCGACTAATCATTGATGATGTGATTGGACTGTTGCTAGCTATTTCGGTATTGTTTGGTTTCGCCCATCATTATGATTTAATTGCCTTAGCACCGTTGATGGCAGCATTCTGGCGGCATTTGTCTCATCGCCCAAAAGTGACCTTAGTTGCCTTAACTATGATGTTTGTAATGTTTTTTCCCCGAAATGTTTTCATGACATTTATTCACAGTGAATTACTGCTACAATATCGGGTCCTGTTGGTGATTGGCTTAACCATTTGGTTAGGGGTAATGAGCGTGAAGCGTAAAGCAGAAATTTGGGGAATGTCGTAGGGGCGCACCGACGTGCGCCCATAAACCCATAAAATCTACGGATTTTACGACAATAGGCAACAGAAATTCAAACACCCTCTTGACCCTCTTGAGCAGCAATTAATATCGAATTGCCTGTCGGCGATAGACACCATAAGACGGCGTAGCCTCTGATTTCACCCCATTAGCAACAATTCCTAAAACAGAAGCCCCAGCAATCTTTAATCCATCAAAGGCTTTCATCACCAAAGAACGGTCAGTTTTCTCTACTCCAACAACCAATATAGTGCCATCAGCCTTAGCCGCGAGCAGATTTCCATCTCCCAAACCCAGAAGCGGTGGGGTATCGTAGATGACGAGGTCAAACTGAGCTGTCACTTGATCCATAAGATACTGCATCTTATCAGAGGAGAGCAGCTTGACTGGATCAGATAAACTCTGACCAGCCGTCAACACAAACAAGTTTTCATCCAGAGAGGATTTTTGGATAGCATCCTGAAGCATTAAGTCTGTAGCAATGATATCACTAAGTCCCTGGGTATTGGGTAAGTCTAATCGACTGTGAAGCTGAGGGCTTCGTAAATCCGTGTCTACGAGTAAAACGCGCTTACCAATCGTGGCGGAGGTTTGAGCCAGGTACACCGCAACCGTTGTTTTGCCATCACCCGGTACAGCAGAGCTAATCGCCAGTGATTGGATAGACTTCTTTGCACTCAGCAAACGAATATTGGTATACAAAGAGCGGAAGGCTTCCATAAAGGGTGAAGTGCCGTAATCGGTAGGGCGATTGTGAGAAAACCAATGACGCTTTTGTTCAGGTTTAGAATGAGCAACTTGGGTTATAACCGCGAGTTGACTAGGTTGTTTAGAAAGTTTTTTAAACTGTTTAGTCAAAGGAATCACTCCCAAAATCGGCAGCTTTGTGGCCCCCTTGATGTCTTCCGGGGTGTGGAATACCGTATGGAGAATCTCGACCAGAAAACCGACGCCGATGCTCAGGAAGACACTTAAAATCACAGCGATAGCCAGGGGACGCTTCAGTGGCTGTGGATCAACAGGCACTGGCACACCATTCTCGTTATCCCAGATTTCCGGAGGGTTAATTAACTCCCAGGGAATTTGTTGCTGAGCCGCATCGAGTTTTAAAGTTTCTCGTTTAGAAAGAAATTCCTTCAGGTTATCCGTAGCCAAATCAAGTTTACTGTCTAAATCAGTAATCTGTCGAGTAACATTGGGTAACTGCTCAAGTTGTTGATTAATTTGATTTTCAGTTTGGAGAATGGTTTGATAGCGGTCTTCTAATCCCTGAATTTTACCGGCTAAATTTTCCAGGACATCTTGGGATTCTTGACTGAGTAATAGACGCAAATTTTCCTGCCGTTCACGTAATATTTCCATGGGTGGACTATCTGCCCGAAATTGAGCGGATTCTGAGGCGAGCTGGGCTTCTACTTTCTGCAATTCTGAGAGTAAGGGACCATAGGCTTGGGCATCTGTCGATAAAATTGCCGTGGGATCGGCTTCATTCAACTGTTGTTGTAAGGCATTGTAGAATGAACGGGTTTCAGCCAGTTGAGCAGCTGTCTCTAATCGATTTCTGCGAATGAAAAGCACATGTTCTGTTAACTGTTGATCAGCCGTCTGCGGATCAATCAGATTGTAATCCTGCCGTAGCTTTTGCAATTGCTCTTGGAGTTGATCAACTTGCTGCTGTAGACGGGGAAGTTGAGATTCAATAAATGTAATTCCTTGCGTCAGGGTTTTCTGACGCTCTTGGAGACTATAATCGAGATACTTATCAGAGATTGTTTTTAAAACAAATTTAATTTTTTTTATGTCTTTGTCTTGATAAATAACTTCTAAAATTTTAGTGCCGACGTCTTCCGCATTTTTTTCATAAGTCATGCGGACAATTGACATACTCCCCATCATAGAGTTATAGTCGATATCCGGATACCGATTCTGTAGCTGATCGACGATTGGACTTATGAGTTGCGGACTTTTCAAAACCCTAATTTGGGATTCGTAATCCAATAAACTTGTGTTTTCAAAATTTGATGTTCGTATATTTGCACCTTGACTTTGAGCCTGTAAAAATTGATTTCTTACCAGATTTTCTGCGGTAACTGGCTCAACTAATAGTTTAAACGACCCTCGATACTCTGGAATATACTGGCGTTTACTCCACAGCAGCCAGAGTCCAGAACCCACAATTAATGTCAAGGCGACTCCTGTCATTAACCAGGCTCTCCGACGGGCAACAGCCAAAACCCAACCTAAATCTACGGTTTGCCCATCACTCTGATTGACTTCGGTTGAGTGAACCTGAGGCAATGACTTGAGTGGCTTGCCGTTTGGCTGGGCTGGGAATGGCTGTAAATTGTGTTCGGTATCCATCAGAAGCACCTCTAGAGTCTTGGGTTGACTGAAACAGAATCAGTGATTAACCTGTCTGAGTTCAGTTCAAGGTAGGTATATCTCTATTTTATGGATTTCCCTAGTCCGCGTCGGCGGACTTTGTTTGTATAGTTGCGATTTTAATCGCCGGAACCTAAGTGGCTCCGCCAGTTTTTCTATAACCTTACACTCTGAATTGCTCTAAATTAACGTTAGCTAAATCTCTTTGGTGAACAAAACGAGATGAGATACCGGGTGGAGCAAAGTATTTTTCCATGAGTTCCTCTGGATTTTTTTTACCGCCTCCTTCTTTCTCAATGAGCTTGGCAACATAAGTACATAGACCCCGCCGGATAGCGTTAAGCTGTTTAAGGGTTTGCTCACGGATTTTTTCGGGGTTGGGAGGTGATGCCTTCCACTGTTGTACGGCTTGAGCAACGGCATCCGCTTCGGGGGGAACAATGATTGAATTTTCGCTATTGAAGAATTCATCACGTCCACCTTTACTCGGTGTACTCACCACAGGAATTCCACAAAGCAGATATTCCACGGAGGCATACATGGCTCCTTCTTCTGCGGAAAGGCACAGACCCGCATAAGCCTGATTCAGCTTTTTGGCAAGTTCAGGGCGGGGGATGAATTCTCTATTATACTCAGCGTGTGCTAATTCTGGACAGAAGGTCGGCAAGTCACCGCCGTAGGAGACAAGCATTAAGTTTTTTATGTCTTTAGCCAATCCATGTCGCTTAAAGGGGAGAAGTTGTGCGGTGTAGATGGCGTCGTAGTGCTTGGGCTGATTCAGGGATTGGTAGATATGCTCGTTGACATAGACACTGGAGCTAACGTGCGCTCCTTGTATCAGCCAGCGTTTGCGCCAGACTTCTTCATCAGAGGCATTGACCATCAGGTGATAGGATCTGCCTGATAGCTGGTGCTGGATTTGATGCTGCTTAAATTTAATCATTGGTTTCCATCGGGCCGACCATCCCCCTGGACTTTCTAAGACGTGTTTGGGTTGAAATCCTTTGGGTAGGGTCGGGAAGGCTCCGATATAGGAAACGATTAGTGGTTCAGTGCTAAGAATGTAAAACCCCTGAAATATCACCGTGACGCGCCTCTGTCTTGATTATCTAAGATTATGGTAATATTACGCTAGTCTGCTTGGTTTGACAAGTTCAGGAGAGCTTCAGGCGCTAATCAAGTTGTCAAAATGCCAGCAATGTAATGTATTGAAAATAGATGGAAAGAAAAAATTTTGTGATAATAGGCGCAGCTAAAGCAGGTACTTTTAAAACTTCAAGACCTCATCGAGCAAGATCTTTCAGAATGGCTTAAGGAATGAACTTGACAATTGAGAATTAATGGTAACTGAAAATTTACCAGCGATAATAGCGGTAGGGTTCATCGCCTAAGTCAAAATCTGTCCGGTAATCCGAATGATAAAAGCCACTATCAGTAGTAGGCGATCTGTGCTGGTCAGGTTTTTGCCCTATCCGTTTGAAGATTGTACCATCAACTTGGAAACTGGCACCCAAGTTTGCCAGGATTTGTGCGATCGCTCTCGTCTGTCGCCAGCGGGTATAATGTAAGTAGGTCTTGACATCCGCGTTCAAACCGTTGGGATCAAGCTGAGCAAACAGCACTACCCCATTCCCCAGTTGCAGACGACTTAACATATTTAAACGCTATATTTTTCATAAAAAACATGCATTGGATGAACAGTAAGGCTAATAAACTGAAACTCAAAATTGAAAGTAAAACAGAATTGATAGCCAGAGAAGCACAATCTAGGATTTTCTATCCTATCAATTTGTTGACAGCCGATAAAATTGACATATCTAAATGTATAGTAGTAAATGGTTTTTGGAGAAGTGGAACAACCTGGTTACAAGATACTTTATCAGCCGCAACAAACGCCAAAGCCGTTTTTGAACCTTTTGCACCAAGAGCGGGTTATTTTTATAAAACAATACCAGAAATTAAGCCACCACAACATGATCCTACTTTTCTCAACCTATTGATACCTTACCAAGATCATAATTTTAGGGAAGGCTCACATCTTAAGCTCATAGTTGACAAAGCATTGCTAGATCTATTGCCTCATCGAAATACTCAACGGAGTATCAGACCCATCAGCTACTATTCTAGAGATAGGGTTGTGGTGAAGTTTGTCAGGGCATCTCTTTGTTTAAAAGCTATCTATAATGATTGGCCTGTTTCCATTATTCATATCTATCGAGATCCTCGTGCCCTTATTCATACGATTATGCGAATCCAGTATTGGAGAGCTATTTTTGAGCAACTTTCACTCTCAAAACAATTACTCCAGATTAATGATGGTCGTAAAAATTACTTCTCTAGATGGGAAAATGATATTTTAGAATTAGACCAACAGGATTTGAGCTCGCGCCTTGCTGCCTACTGGGCTTTAACCGAAAAATATGTAGTAGATTCATTTCAAAATCAACAGAATAAGAATAGATTTTATATAGTAAATTATGATGAAATGGTTCTTGGAGGTTCAGATTATTTAAAAATAGTTTTAGAAGAAATGAAAATGCAATTTAACCCCCTAGCTTTAGAAAAAAATTGGAGTATAACCTCTCCAACTTCTGTAGAAAAAAAACTTCCTGCTTATGGTAAACGCCAAAGCACTGACAGGTTGTATTCTTGGAAGTCTGAACTGAATCAATCAGATCAAAATGCAATTAGGGATATTATGAAAAGATTTGAATTAGACAATCGCTTAAGGTAAAATTGTAGTTTTTCCAATCTGGCAGGGTAAGAGAATCTCAATCATGCTTTAAAAAGACATTCAACTTGTAGAGACGTTGCAGGCAACGTCTCTACATTGCCAGGGATACCCTCGTTTGTTTCTCCTAATTCCAGATTAACTGACTTCAGTGGGAAAGTTAGTTAGGCTGCGATCTAATATAGCAAAACCTGTTCCTTGTAATTGGAAAATGTTTTCCTTTGGTAGCAACTCATTGACGGCTCGTTGAACTTCTAATGCATTGTAATCATCCCAAATGATGATTCCTTTATTGTTGATTAGCTTCAAAGCATTCGCCGAATCACTTTTACAGGTTAAATAGGAATGATCTCCATCAATTAACACAATATCCATTTGTCCCAAATAAGGACTATAGTCTAAGGTTCTTGAGTCGCCATAGAGCTGGGTAATCTGTTGTTCTTGGGGAGTATTTTTTCATCTCATTTTATTTTGATGGGCAACGGTATCATCAACGGGTAAATCTAAACTAAAAACATGGGTATCCTGATTAATTCTCGCCATGGCGTAGCTTGTTTCCCCATGGGCGCTGCCAATCTCAAAAATTTTGGGTGCTTTTCTCATGGAAATGAGAGCTAAGAGATAGAGCGTTTCCAGATCAGAAAGCGACCTAACCCAGTAAATCCGTGAATCCAAATTTTTGGTCGAATTAAACTCATAGTAAAAGCCCTGAATTAAATAAAAATAGATAGCTACATCAAACTCAAAACATACATAGCTTAGACTCTGCTCAAAGTCAATACCTGAAAATTTAACATCAAAAACCATCTCTAGACAGGTGAGCTAGAAAAAGATTCCTAATAAATCAAATAGTCGGAACAAGTTAAACACACCATTGAGGGGAGATAGAGGGGTTTCGAGGGTGTCAGCAATCCTGGCGACACCAGAGCGATTAACCACAATGATGTCATTATTCTGCACAATGGGATTGCTTTCCTGGTTAATACCTTGAGCAAAGTCAATCGGTATCGTCCGTTTAGAAACAGTACCATCTGGATTAAGACGAATCAATTCCACCGAACTTTTCCGCGCTCGCGTGAATTCAAATCCACCAGCCGCTAGCAATGCTTGATTTAAGGGGGTATTCGGGGGAATTTCTACGAGTCCAGGTCGAGTCACTTCGCCGACGACACTGACTTGAATTGTATCAGGGGAAAAACTCGCGGTGGCTAGTTCAGTAGCGTCAGCTGGACTCACATCAGTAGCCGTTGGCACGATAATTGTATCTCCCTCCTGCAACACAGTGTCTTGGTTAAAATCCCCCAGTTGCAAGAGTTGCCACAAATTGATCGGAATCGTATAGTCTGCACCCGTTTTTGTCACTCGGCGTATCGAGATTTGGCGAATGTCAGCCATGGGTTTAATCCCACCAGCAATCTGAATTGCTCGGGTAATCGTCGGTAAGCCAACATTCCTTTGAGTCGTTCCCGTATTTCCGCCAACGATTGTATAAGTCCCTGGACGGTTCACTTCGCCAACCACAGCAACGGTAAGGGGTTCTTCGGGATCAGGTGCAAGACTACTGGTGGCAATTTGTCGGGCTTCGGCTAAGTTAAGATTCGTTAAAATAGGGACAAAGACTGTATCGCCATCACGCAAGAGTACGTTTTGACGCTGATTTCCCGTCTGTATGAATTCCCAAAGATTAACCGTAGTTACGGCTCCTGAACCAAATTGCTGGCGTCGGCGAACTTGGACATTGCGAATATTAGCTGATAGGGTGACTCCCCCAGCTTGCTGTATGGCTTGGGTTACAGTGGGGTATTGTACCCCTGGATCATTTCCGACACCACCTGTAAAGGATAGGGTATAGGAGCCTGGACGATTGACTTCCCCAGAAACTGACAAATTCAAAGGACGGGGACTGAGCAGGATGACGGTGACTAGGGGGCGTTTGATAACGCTTTGATATCGAGCAGAAATTGCCTGTGCAGCTTGTTGTTCGGTGAGTCCCTCGAGTCGTACACTACCAACCAATGGTAGGTTGAGTGAACCTCCGGGCGGGATTTGATACTCTCCGCTATATTGGGGGACTTCTAAGATATCCAGACGAATGCGATCGCCGCCGCCTAGGGTATACTCTGCTTGGGATTGTGCCAACCTAGCTGGTGGGGGTTGAGGCGGTAGCTCTTCAAAGGTTGGCAGTTGCGCCCTGCTGATAGGAATAAAACAAGAGCAGATGAGCGTCAGGGAAACCCCTAAGGACATAGCTGCACCGATTGGGGGGGTCAGTTGCCGAGGTACATAGCGCATAGGCGATATCTTCGCTGAAACTAGATACTCTACAATTTTATCTGTATAATTAATATTTTGCCCTTGGTTCAAAAAAATTAATTGTTACATACCGCCTCAAGTCCGCCTCAAGTAGGAAAAGCCGTGTTCATCCAACTTCTAGCGGTAGCGTCAAAGTCTTCAGGTGTCCTTGATCCTGAAAATCTAAATATTGATATATCACAGGTCATTAAATTAAATGAAAGAGCTACTTTTACATCCCCTGATTCTAACCTTACTCCTTTGTGTCGGGTCAGTCTATTTCGTTGTAGCGTTTCAATTAATTAATTCCAAGAGTCGATGGTCTAAGCTCTTTGAACAAGCTTGTGCAACCTTACTTATCTTAATTATCGGCAAGGTCACCCTAGGACTAGGACTGATGAATAAATTTCATCCTCAGGTTTTGACTCTAAGAGATACGACGTTGCCTACTATTAGCATAACTCTAGCGACTTATATCGCTTGTCTTGTTTTATTAGCGCCAAGGTTAAATAGTAACCTTAAGGATACCGTTTATATTGTTTCGTCTTTCCTCAAAAATAATTTATTTTTCTGCGGCTATATTCTGATAATGCTTTTGTCTTTTTCATTTTCTAACATTCCAGGTTATACATTAAAAGCAAGCCTCGTTCATATAGGAGTTACCTTGGCATTAATTTATATTGGTAAGCAGTATACTTGGAAAGAGTTACTTGCGATGTTAACTTGGTATCATGGCATCGCTGTTATTCTTTTTTTAGTATATGGAATGGAACATTTCGGGCATAAAAATTATGCGGGTCCAACAATGGCTGTAAGCGCAATTATCCTTTACTTATGGTCAGTCGATGTATCCAGAAAGTATAAGTTGGTCTTCATGAGTTTAGCTATGTTAGCCGTTGTTTTCGTACAACAAGCTGGGAGTGGTATGGGGAAAGCATTAATATTTATATTGATATGTCTCTTAGGATTTCTCCGCTTTCTTAAACGTTTACCACCAAGAACTGCTTTTGCCTGTATGGGTGTATTTCTGGCAATTGCCGTGTCCCTAGTGATTTTGATTACAGAGAATGCCGAGTATATTATCGTTGAAAAGCTGGGGAAGGATATGACTTTAACTGGTCGCACATACATCTGGGCACATGTTGTTGATGCTATTAACAAGTATCCTTTGTTTGGCTATGGATATGGAGGGTTTTGGCAGGAATGGCGAGGACCGAATGACCCTTCATTTAACGTCAGAACTCCGAGTGGTTTTAAAGCAATGCATGCTCACAATGGTTTTTTAGATATGGGCTTAGATTTTGGCTGGATTGGATTAAGCTTATTTAGCCTGTCATTGTTAGTGAATATTTATTACGGAGTACTGCATTTAATTCGCACGAAAGATTCCACTGCTGGATTGCCATTAGTTATTTTTACTTGGTTAATAATCACAAATTATACAGAAACCAGTTTAGTTGCTATCTCTAGTGGCTGGGCATTTTATGTCTTGATGACCGCAAGGTTAACGATGGACGTGGCAGCAGAAGATACCAGTGATGATGCCCATATTCAGAACGCTTTAGCATTTGAGTCAACCTCTTCATCCCCTCAAATCAGCGCCACTGAGGAGAGGCGTAACTATCCGGATTAAACTGAGTCATCGTTGTACGCACAGCACAAGTCTATCTTCAATCACTAGAGTTTAATCAGGAATGCAATTCTAATGCTCGACAAAATCGCTTCACTCATTCAAAAGCTTAGTCCGGGTTTACGCCAAGTCCTCAGTAATATGGGGTGGCTTTTCATTAGCAAAGTGATAGAACTTGGATTGAGTTTAGTGGTGGGAGTTTGGGTGACTCGCTATCTCGGACCAACCCAGTTTGGCACGCTCACCTACGCGATGACTTTTGTGGGGATGTTTAGATTTGCAACGCTGCAAGCGTTGAAAACTCTTGTTGTGCGTGATATTGCTCGAACTCCTACCAGTAAAAATGAAACTCTTGGTACAACTTTTGCGCTCCAATTCGCTGGTGGCTTAATTACTCTATTGACAGCCGTAGTAACAATTTATTGGCTACAACCCAATGAAGCCTTAACTCACTGGTTAGTGGGAATTATCGCCGCCGGAACTCTTTTTAATGCATTTAATACGATTGATTTCTGGTTCCAGTCCCAAATCCAGTCAAAATATACAGTTGCTGCCAAGAATTCTGCCTATGTGTTTATGGCGGCGATTAGAGTTGGATTAATTTATCTACAAGCTCCCCTGATTGCTTTTGCTTGGGCGAGATTGGCGGAGGTTGTGTTGGGTTCAATCGGGCTAGTTATCATTTATCAAAGCCAGGGAAATCACATTCAAGCATGGCGAACTAACTGGAAAAGAGCTAAGGAATTGCTCCAAGAGGGGTGGCTACTAGTTGGTGCGGGAATAGCTATTTATATTTATGCTGATATCGATCAGTTAATGCTAGGTTCAATGTTACCAGATAAATCTGAATTGGGATTTTATGCCGCAGCGGTTAAGATATCGCGACTCCTAGATTTTTTCCCGATGGTATTAGCCTCATCAATTTTACCCAAATTAACGGCACTCAAGGAAAAAAGTCAGGAAGATTATTGGGATAAACTTCAGGTTTATTTTGACATATCAACGCTGATATGGCTAGCTGGCGCTATTCCAGTTTCACTGTTATCTCATTATATCGTTCAGATTCTCTATGGAGCAGATTTTGCACCTGCTGGAACTCTGTTATCGATTTATGTGTGGTCTCAATTTAATAGTTGTTTTGGGGTAGCAAGAAGTACTGTTTTAACCATAGAAAGGAAATTAAAATTTACTCTTATTTTTACAACTATGGGCGCAATAATTAATTTGGTTTTGAACTTTTTCCTGATACCAGTTTATGGAGCAATGGGAGCAACAATTGCAACGATAATCACTTACTTAATCGTGATTGTTTTAATAAACTTTTTCATTCAAGAGTTAAAATTTGTTGGGACTCTAATCGTCCGATCATTTAACTTGTATGCCGCTATTGTAAGAATTAAAGGATTGACAAAATGAATGATTACACCAGCATATCAACATAGCTGATGTAAGGCAAAACATTGAGTAGCTTCCAGAATCAATCTACCATGTCTCGATCACCAATCGTTACACCCTTTAATAACAATAAACTTGACATCGATTCAAACATAGTTACATAACTTTAATTTTCCAAGAATTACGTGTGTGTGTGTAACTTCTGAAAGTTAGGTAAGATTTGTATTTTATGTTTTATCAATGTAGGTTCAACAGCACAATATAGAGCGCCATAAGGTATGAGAAGGAGATCCTCTAGAATCAGGTGCGAGTTAAAAGGGATAGTGGCAAGTTCAGTCAATATTTCATCCAAACTATAACCCATTACTGCTAATCGTTCTTTACCAATCCAATGCAAATATTGACGACACCAACTCTTCCGAATAGAGTTAGTCATGGTAAGCTTCCATTCACTTATCGGTTCCTTACTAATCGATTTATACTGCTTGACTCCTGTGGAATCTCCAAGCAACTGATTTTCCAGTTCAATGGGTTGTGTGTTAGATACAGGATCAAAAGGCAGTTCTAAGTAGGCAAATAGTTGCTGCAATTCAGCTATTGGATTAGAAACTAGAGCTTCATATTGTAAGCTGTAAGCTTGGTTTCCATATTTTTCATAAGCATTAACTAGATTAACCAGACCATCAAATATATCTATTTTGTGTCTATAGAGCTTCCACTTACCCTGTTCCCAGGTATCTAGTATGGAAGCGACTATGGCTAACGGATTTCGCCATAAGAATACAAATTTTCCTTCAGGAAAAAGGCGAAAAATATCCTCTGCAATTAAATAGTATCGAGGAGTTTTATCTAAAAAATATTTGGCATTTTTATCAGCAACTTTAGAGTAAAGTCTTAAGATAAATGAGCGCATTTCTGCGAAGTAATCATCTTGACCGTTAGGTAGCTCATCACAGAAGCTATCAACAGCTTGTGTCAAGAAAAAATGACCATATTCACTATAAACTCCCTTCTCTTTAAGCGTATAAAGATAAGGAAGCAATATCCAGGGTTCCATGGCCGTGCTGATCTTTTCATGTGAGGCGAGAAGACGCTGCAGTAAAGTTGAGCCGGAACGCGGCATTGAAAAAATAAACAAGGGTTTTATGTCTGGGGTCGAACTAATCATCTAAAATTACCTATGATTGAATCTAGTCTCTTGTTAAGATTTTTTAGTGGATTTAATAGTTCTATCCACCTTCTCTGGAAGAATAATCTTTCTAGCTACAGAACGTCCTCCTTTTAAAATAACTTTGGCAATAGCTAACCAAAACCCTTTAGCACCAATATGATTTTTGAGCAACTTTTGATTCAACATTAGTACCTGATATTGACATTTAGTATGTATTAGCAAATTACTTTGCGATAGTCCAGATTTAGTCTTACGGTAATTGATTCCAGCAATGCCAGAGTGTATCCATTGATTAGGACAGGCTGCTAAGCGAATCTTAAAGTCCCAATCTTCGTATATGGGAATATTATGACGCATACCTAAAACATCTAAGTAGAGTTTTTTGGGTAAAAGCATATCTCTAGGAATTGGTCCTAAGCGATGGGACAACCAGTGCAATCTTTGGACGGTATCAAATTTAGAAAATCTGGAAATATCCCAATCGTCAATTAGCTTCCCTTCCTGGTTTACTAGCCGAACATCTGAATAAGCTATTGCGCTAGGCTTATTTTGTATAGTGATAAACTCCTTCTCGATTTTTTGAGGAGAGTACCAGTCATCCCCATCAAGGGTTGTCAATAACTCACCATTGGCTTCTCTGATAGCTAGGTCTCTGTTGGCGGCTACCCCAAGATTCTTTTCTCTGAAAATTGGTTTAATCTGGCAGTACTCTTGAGCAAGGGACGTTATTAAATTTCTAGATCCATCAGTTGAACCATCATCGGCGACAATAATTTCAGCTACGGGCACTGTCTGGTTAAGTACACTAATTATAGCATCCTTCAAAAATTTACCTTTATTGTAGCTAACAATTATACAACTAATACGAGACATAATTACACTTTTGAACCCACTGCCGTCCTCTTAACCTGCCATAACCATAAGCCAAACACCTTGGTTTGTCTATGGACATCACTCAACCAGTTACTTCCTGTTGAGATCGCTCTAGATGTCTAGATGATACCCTACTTTACCCATCTGCGATCGCCAAGGCATGAAAAATTTTGCCCTGCATCCTGAAGTATAGCGGTTATCGCTTTCGTGAGGTACATTTTTAGGGATGAACAGGCTATCTAGTTCTGAATGATACACGTTATGAGTTAAATTATTTAACTTGAGTACGATTATCTGATGTATGTGGAATATTAATTTTATCTATATAATTAATCAATTCATTAATATTATGAAAAAGTTTGAAGTTATTTTTCAGCCATTCTTGATCTTTGTTCCACCACTGAAAATCCATCAAACGGTCAATTATTTCTTGCTCAAATCGATAACGGATAAGCTTGGCAGGAACACCACCATAGATAGCATAAGGGGGAATATCTTTAGTCACAACAGCTCCAGTGGCGACAATGGCTCCATTCCCAATGGTTACACCATCTAAAACGATGACATTAGCGCCAATCCAAACATCATTACCAACTGTGATCGGTTTCCTTTCTTCTATATAATCTTGATCGGCAAAAGTGATACCGGCTTGTTTTTTCGTTGAGTAGAAAATAGGATGGCTAGAAACGAAATCTTTAGAAGGATGTATCCCCCAACCAAACAGGCAACGGGGACCAATACTACAAAATTTTCCCATAGAAGTCTTAGTGATCAACGTTTTGCCGCATACATAAGAAAAGGAGCCAATAGAGGATTCGATGACTAATACCTCGCTGTCTATACGAACATTAGGTTCTAGTTCTGAATCTAAAACGATGGATAAGTATCCTTGCTTGAATTCTTTAAATGTAAATTGATTTTTTAGCCAATTTATTAAAAAGCGCAGATAGGTGGTCAGAGGATTTTTGAAGAAAATATGTAAAGTTTCCTTGATCTGGATCATTTCAATTAAAGAGTTAGTTGATTTAGCCTATTACTATTCTGCCGGAATGGTGTGTTTCAGTAATTTTAAGGGAATGGAAAATGTTTAATTTTTGAACTTGCGTTTCGATGGGCTACACATTGTTCAAATCTAAGTATATGTTCACAAAAGTATATAAATGTTCACAAAAAGCCATATTTGATACACTGACCCTTTATGCTATAATCTATCATCAAAGCAAAATAAATATATACTACATAGATTTACGGTAGCTAAAGCATGACCACTATTAGCTGTATTATTGTCAACTACAATAAAGAGAAGTTTTTGCAGAAAGCTATAATGAGCGTGGTTAATCAGACAATGCCAGTTACTGAACTTATAGTAGCAGATGATGGGTCTACAGATGGATCAAGAGAACTCATTACATCCCTAGCTCATAAATATTCCCAAATTAAGCCGATTTTCAGAGAACAAAATCTGGGAGTTGCCGCAAATAGGGATTTAGCGATTCGTGCGGCTCAAAGTGAGCTAATTACGACCCTCGATGGTGATGACTGGTACACGCCACAAAAAATAGAAAAGGAGTTTTTAGCGCTACAAGGTAGCATGGAAACTATAGCTTATTCGGATGTTCAGTTAGTTCGTGGTGAAGATGAATCGATTTTGTATCGGGATAATTCAGATTTGGCTAATTTGGATATCAAGCAAAGATTGCGATGGTTAGCAAATGGGTCTGGTTCACCTCTTCGAGATCTGCTTATCCCTAAAGAACTTTACATAAAGGCAGGTGGAATGCAACATGGTAGGAATCTGTACGAAGATTGGGACTTACAAATCCGCTTAGCCGCCTGTCCTAATCAATGGAAGCATTCTGGCATTGTTGGCATCAATTACCGTAAGACAAATGCGGGACTTTCAACAACAAGCTCACGACTGAGGCATATTCAAGCCCAATATCAGGTGCTTACCTCAAATCAAGAATTGCTTAAAGAACATATTGGAGAACTGGGCTTTTGGCTAGCTATTGTCAAACTTATGCTCAAAGTAACCCGTTCTGCACTAGGTATTCGGAGCCAACTTAAAAGGTTGCGCTTGGGTTATCCGTAAAAATAATCCAAATCATGAGACATTATCAGGGATGAAATTATGAAAAACTACAAAGAAATTAACATAGCGCAAGAAGTAAGTGAAACTGATCCATTCACTTTAGAAAGATACAGGCAGTTTTTTCGCCACTTTCCTGAGCAAGTAAAAACAGTTCTTGACGTTGGATGTAACACGGGTAGAGGTGGAAGGATTCTCAAGGAGTTAAATCCGCATCTGCAACTTGTGGGTTTAGATTGTGTTGATAGCCGTTTAGCTAAGATCCCAAAAGAAATTTATTCCAGTACAATATGCTCATACTCAACAAACATAGATGCAGTAGATTCATCATTTGATGTTGTCGTTTCCGGAGAGTTTATTGAGCATATTTATCCAGATGAAGTGATTAAAACCTTACAAGAATTCTATCGAATCATTAGAGCCGGTGGTAGACTACTGCTAACAACACCTAATCCTAACTACCTGCGTCTAAAGCTGACAGGGGGAAGTGTTTTAGGTGGCGCTCATGTCTCACAGCATTATCCTAGCGACTTGAAACAGCAATTAGAATCAGTGGGTTTCGTGAATGTTCAACTCATGGGAAGTGGTAAAATGACTCGTATCTTAGGCGAAAGATTACCGATTCTTGCCGTTTACGGCAGCTATTTAACGATTGGTGAGAGATAATAAAGGAATCCTGAAGCTAGATCAACCCATGACTCGCGATCGCACTGCTGTATTTAGCAATAAACATTGACTTACAAGAACAAAAATATGTCTACCAAAACATTTCAGGCTTATTCAAGACAATTAAAAAAATTGTTTAAAGATAAAACATTTAAGCCTTATCAAATAAATAAAACTTGTGATGGACTATCATTTAATTTTATAATTGGTGATTTAGATGGTCAAGAATGGTATATTCCTTCAGCCTCATCACCTGATAGTGATTTAAATCAAGAAATGGGATTTTTGAAAGAAAAACTCATTGAACCAGGAGACGTAATTTTTGAATGCGGGACTCATCATGGTTGGACAACCCTGCTTTTATCTAAATGGGTAGGTGATACCGGTCAAGTTGTTGGCTTTGAAATCAACCATCATAATGCACAGATTGCCAAACAGAATATGGAACTAAATTCCATAAATAATGTGACCATAGAACAAAAAGCTACAGGTGCTTCTGAAGGAAAAGTCAGGATGTTCCGAAAATCTAATGCATCTGTGACGCCTAAAAATACCATCTCTTGGGGGATGATCAAAAACTTGATTTATGGAGTAGAAGATGTCGAGATGATATCCCTTGATAGTTACGCTCAACAGAGAAATATCAAACCAACCTTGCTCAAAATAGATGTTGAAGGGTACGAAGCTGAAGTTCTTAAGGGCGCAAAAAACATCTTAGAAAGCACTCCCAAACTGGAAATTGAAATACATACAGAAATTCTCTCGCGACAAAATACGTCAGTCCAAGAAATTTTGGACTTGATTGATATTAGTCGTTATCACTGTTGGATTCAATGGGATGAATTGGAAGCACCGATAGATTTTGATCCGCAAGAGGAAATTAAAAAGCGAGTTCATTTATTCGCGATTCCTAAATAAGGAAAGCTCCCCGATACAATTATGGTCAAATTAATGACCACATACATTACAGTTTAAGTTAATCCATGACTCGCGATCGCACTGCTGTCTTGATCACCTGCCATAATCGTAAACCCAAGACTTTGGCTTGTCTAGAGGCTTTATTTAGCCAGGCAATCCCTAGCCATTTTACCCTAGATGTCTATCTAGTCGATGATGGCAGCACCGATGGTACAGCCGAGGCAGTACAGCAGACTTATCCTCAAGTAAAACTCTTACTAGGGGATGGGACTCTCTACTGGAACCGGGGAATGCACAAAGCCTTTGCTGAAGCACTTCAACATGACTATGACTACTACCTCTGGCTTAACGATGATACCCTCCTTTACCCAGAAGCATTATCCTGCCTCTGGCAAACCTCCCACAACCTAGCTAAACAAGGGTATGAAAAAGCTATTATCGTTGGTTCCACTCACCATCCAGACACAGGTAAACTTACTTATGGGGGAGTCGTGCGAAAAACGTGGTGGCATCCCTTTAAATATCGTCTAGTGGAACCGAGTACAGAACCCCAACCAGTAGAAACCCTAAATGGTAACTGCGTATTGATCCCCCGCGCCGTTGTTCAAATTCTGGGAAACTTAGATCCCACCTTCAGTCATAGCATCGGTGACACCGACTATGGCTTGCGATCGCACCGTCAGGGGTGTAGTGTTTGGGTAGCACCAGGGTATGCTGGAAAATGTCAGACGAACCCACCCCAAGGACACCCCTGGCATGATCCAAACTTTACCATGAAGCAGCGATGGCAAGCCGTTACTGATAAAAAGGGTTTACCCCCCAGAGAGTCAAAAATATTTTGCCAACGTCATGCTGGTTGGTTATGGTGGTTCTATTGGTTACTCCCTTATGTACGGTTAGGGTTAGTTTCACTATTAGCTAAAGCGAATAAATAAAAAGAAACGCTGAATACAGCCACAGATAATGCCCATTTTATACTATAATATCGTCCTATCGCATCTACTCAATTGAGTAATTTACCACATGACTCAAACATCAATTAAAAACATACCCCCTGTTTTTATTGTCAGTTCAGGCAGAGCAGGCACTACCTTGTTAAGGGGACTTTTGAACGGTAGCAATCAAATTCATATTCCTCCAGAAAGTGATTTTATTACTAGGGTGTACCCCTTCTATCACAACAAGCAACATTTTAGTGACGAGGATTACCGGAAAATTATCCAACTTTTCATTAATACCTCTGAAGATCATGGATGGGAGATGACAGAAAAGTATTTGTTGACTTGTTTGCATGAACAGTCTCCCCAAACCTTTGCTGATATAAATTCCACTATCTATAAAGCTTATCTCCAACAAGTTGGACTAGAAACTCAACAATGGGGAATCAAACGCCCTGTGTTAATTGCTGGGATTGATAGAATTATTAACACTTTCCCTGAAGCTAAGATTGTCCACGTTGTCAGAGATGGTAGAGATGTGTCTTTATCCTATAAAGAAATCCATCAGAAGGGTGTCATCAAATTTGGTCCTAAAGGCGTCGTAACCAATGCGCTTTACTGGATTGACGGACTCAGACGTATTGAAGAAATTAATGATATCGATTTTTGTGAACTGCGCTATGAAGACTTATTAAGTGATCCTGCCGCAGAATTAAAAAAACTTTGTGTATTTTTAAACATAGACTACGAAAAATTTGTGACCGATAACAGCAATCCAATAACTAGCCAAACTACAGCATTAAAGACTCAAAAAAAATTATTTATCCGGAAGATTAGTGAAATCAAGCCAACAAATACGAAAAAGTATTTAGCTAAGATGACCAAGCTTAATCGGTTCATCTATGAATTAATCGCAGAACCTTATTTAAGAAAATATAACTATCCAATTGAATTTAAGATTGTCAGTTTTCCGCTCTGGCTCCCGTTAAGAAATCTTGCCTACATGAGTGCCAGACTATTTAACAACTGGCGATATCACAGACGTGATATCGAAACATATAATCAATAAGCAACTATGTAGATCATCCTTATAGAGGTCAGTAAAGTGAATGTGCAGAATTCTATCCCTATCGCTTGGCTGCTTCCTTCAATGGAGCGACAAAATTACTGGCAGCCACTATTCAAAGAATTTACCAAAACCTTTCCACAAACCACCGTTTATACAGGGTTTTGGGAAGGATTTGTTCCGGGTTTAGAAGGAGTATTTACTGTTGAAGTTGTGGGCAAAACGGAGTTTAAACCTAGCCGTCAAGGTATTGGTTACAGTCCTGGCTTGATACACGTATCGCCTAAGATTATTGGTTATCTGCTCAAGTTTCGACCCCAAGTCATTTTTGTCAGTGGTTTCTCCCTCTGGACACTCCTTACCTTGCTATTTAAACCCTTAGGTCAATGGAAAGTAGTCATTGTTTACGATGGCAGTTCACCAACCATAGATTATATCAATTCCAGACCGCGTTTAATCCTGCGAAGTATAATGGCTCGTTTCGCAGATGCCTATATCACGAATACGAGTGGAGGTAAAAATTATCTGACCAAAATCCTAGGTGCTGAAGCACATCAAGTTTTTGCTCGACCCTACCAAGTACCGGATGTAAAAACCTTATTAGGACAGCAAGAAGAAGAAGAAGTAAACAATGAATCTCATTTGCCACGTCCAATTTTCTTATTTGTCGGAAAACTCCTTCACCGAAAAGGGTTACAGTTTCTATTAAAAGCTTGTGCTATTCTCAAGCAGCAAGGCTATCAGCAATATACCTTGCTTATCGTAGGCGATGGAGAACAACGAGAAGAATTGGAAGCCTATAGTCAAAACCAGGGTTTGACTGATTGTGTAAACTGGGCGGGTTGGGGAAACTATGATAAATTAGGGGCATATTTCCGCACAGCCGATGTTTTTGTTTTTCCCACTTTAGAAGATATCTGGGGAGTGGTTTTGCTGGAAGCGATGGCATTTAGCAAAGCCATTTTGTGTTCTAAATGGGCAGGTTCTTCGGAACTAATCGTTGACGGAGAAAATGGTTATATTTTTGACCCTTATAATCCTGAAGAATTAGCTGAACGCATGAGATATTTTATCGATAATCCAGATTTAATTTTGTCCATGGGTCAACGATCGCAGCAGTTTATCGCCCAGCATAATCCAGAAGCTGCTGCTAAGTTCCTGGTGGAAGTGACCCATTTTGCTTTGAACCATCGTAGGGGCAACCCGCCGAACAAAATCAATACAACCAACCTATAAATCTTTTCGTGGTCGCCCTGCATCAAGTATCAGTAATTATCTCACACCGCGTACATTTAGACTGGGGCGAGTCGAGACACATTAATTCTCACACCGTCACATTGGCTCAGTGACCATCCGTGTCAACTTAAGCTCAACCCCTCACCCCCAGCCCCTCTCCCACGCCGGGGAGAGGGGAGCAAGAAAATCCGGTTCCCCTTCTCCCGTGCAACAAAAGCGAAGCATCCTCTGTCCTCCCCCCTCTTGTAGGGGGGAACGAGGGGGGTGGAGAAGGGGTTAGGGGATGAGGGGGAAATTTTGAGCCGTAGATAGACATAGCTGAAAACCTTGCCCGCATTGGTTTTCGACCTTAAGTTGACTGACACCAATGCTCAACGACTCGCCCCTACATACCCCTACATATCCTGTCACGTCCTTTCAAAATTTTCCCAAATATCTCTGGATAAAACTGCGCTGGCGTCAACTGCTCAAAAAGTAAACGTAACTGTCGCTGCAAATCGCAAAATTCCGATGCAGAAAACTGAGAATGCCATTCCCACAACCGATCTGGTAACTCCTGCAAACGGGTAGACGGAACCCGGACAATAAACTGCTCCCACGATATCTCGTCCTCCAAGGGCAACATACAATCTGTATCTATTAATATCGGAATCTTCCCCAGAGACAGGGCTTCATAGAATCGCCAACTATAATTATCCGCCCCCCGAACGCAAAGAGCATAAGCATTACGCTGCAAGTTATCCAGGAATTGGTGACGCCTATTCCCCTGTACAGTGGGTTGTAATCTTGTTGTTCCCCGCCCTAGAAAATCAGTCTTAATCCGAGAATCTCGTGCCAAAACCTGCATAGCGTCAACTCGCAGTGGATAACAACAGGTCATGCGAATCCCACGAGTTGTCGCACAGAAAAAATTAGCTGCCATATGACGAGTTAGGCTTTTAGGCATCATCTTCCAAATCCTAAGTCCCATTGTTCCCCCTTCTCGACCACAAAAACTGACACTGGGTAAGGGTTCCTTTTCCCTAGGTTGCCAGTCGCGAATACCCAATTCTGCCATCAGATCAAACCCATCCCCACCGAGGAACGCTGGACTAATAATCACCCTTGGCTCCTGTAATGAACGATACCAAGAAAACCGGATAATATAGTCAAGCCATCCAGGTTTTCGTCGTTCGTGGCTGATATCAAAACCAATTGATGGTAATCCCTGCTTGGTAACCATCATGCCAATCTCTTTGAGTCGCTTGGGGTGATAGAATGAAGCATTTGATGGCAGCAGAAACCCATCAGCGTTTTCATCCTCAACAAATTCAAACGTCTCTTGTATAACCTGGTTAAATTGGGGAGAATATACACCACGCCATGCTTTGAGCAGAGGACATCCATCTGGGAATCTATCCGCTTGAGCTAGTTCAACACCAAGAGTTGTCAGCTTCAGCTTAAGCTTCATAAATATAGACTAAATCTTTCAAGCTATTTCAAAAGGTTTCAGCTTTAAACGGCTTGGTGCTTTTGCGCCAAAACTTCTTTGTAAAGCTGAGCCCACACTTCTCCCTTAACATCCCAATCATAAACCTCCTGCACTCGCTTTTGACTTGCCCGTCCCAGACGAACTCGTAACTCTGAGTCATCTGCCAAGCGAGTCATCGCCTCCGCCAATCCCTGCACCGCCTGCTCCGGATCAGACGCCGGGACTTTAATCCCTGTCTCCTGTGTAACCTGGGTCGCTGGTCCACCCAAATCCAAACAGATGACTGGACGACCTGCTGCCATTCCTTCTAGGCACGTTAATCCACCAGAATCATGCAGACTGGGGTGAAGCAACACATGGCACTCGCCCAACTTACTCAGAGATTGCTCACGAGGTAAATTGCCCCAAAACTTAACTTGAGACTTAACCCCTAACGCTTCAGCCAAAGCTTGCAACCGCTCCCGTTCAGGTCCATCCCCCAGCAACCAGTACTCAACACCCGGAAGCTTTGCCCTAGACAAGGCACGCACTGCCAAATGATAGCCTTTCCAATGCAAAAGCCTGCCCATGCTGATAAATTTTATAGAAGAATTTTCAGGAATTCTGTACTGTGCCAGACGATCAATCTCTAGCTTCGGTAAACCCGTTTGGGGAAACACCTGCACGTTTTTAGCCCCTAGCTTCGCCAATCGCTGGAGACTTTCTTCTGTTGTCGCTAAGGCTGAGACACTCCGTCTCGCGGTAATGCGAGTAAATGGATCTTGCTCTCCCAGACGTTGAGCTAGGTCTCGCAGAATTTCGTAAACTTTTCCCCGTAGACTAAAATCAGCCCAGAACGACTTAGGAGCCTGTTCGCCACCTCCTACTGGTCCCCAAATAAAAGGAATAGGCAACAAGGCGAGAAAACTTGGAGACCAAAACTTGCCGTAGGTAACGTGATGCACTATATCAAAACCCATCTGCTGATGCAGCGGACGTGCTTTAAAATAGGCTTGAATCTGCCAAAGGTAGTAGTGAAGTTGGACGACTCCTTGCTGTCCTCTCCAGTCTTCTGTCCAACCAAAGGGATCAAAGTAAATAAAGTGCAGACTAGGAATTGGATGGCGGGAAAGTTCTGCCTCAATCGCTGACTGGAAAATGGTTCGCGTTAGTACCCAAGTTTCATAGGATTTAGCTAGTGCCGAGATTGCATTCCAGCCAGCTCCTTCCTCAGAGCCGCAGCCCGGTTCACAAGCATAAGCAGATACTAGGATTTTCATCAAATACCTCTTGGTCAAAAAAAATAAGGACATTCCTAATCTTAAATCTTAGTCCCCATGGACGAGTCGCGCATCCCTTATGCAAAAAGAAAACACCTATAGTCTTCCTTGAGGGGAAACCCGCTTGCATTGATTATCCACCGGAGTGTACTCAAATTTATCGGGTCGCCCTATATCGCTCTCTTGTCACTTTCGGAAAGGCGAAGCCTAAAACCCTTACTCTGAGAGAGTTTGACAATTTGCCCCTATTTCATGAGTTTCTATCAGTTTCTCAATGCCCAAATGCTTGACAGCAAAGGCTTTCAGCAATCAGCTTTGATAGTTCTGTTCCCAGAGTGACAATAGAGCGCTATACTCGCCCCTTGATCAGAATTGTATCAAGAACCTACGTTAGCTTACGAGGCAGCAATTGCGCTCTTAATAGTGTAATCAATGGTTTTTCAATATAAGAGTAGACCAAACATCCTAATCCTATCGTTAACGTGAAAATCATCAGAGCCACCGCATTGATGACTAGAGGAGGTGACGTGACTACACTTGAATTTAATTTGGTCATGACCTTGGCAATATTACTTACAAAAAAACCATGTGTCAAATAAATAGAATATGAAGCATTTCCGATATAAACCAAGAATACAGGAATTTTAATAGTTTTGTTTATTTCAACAGCGGCAGAACCAAGAATCAGTAAAGCAAAAGCAAAAGCCCACATTATTCCAGTCCCGTCATCTATTACCTGGCTTTGATACATGGTCAAAAATAATGCCAAGAGGAACGTCGCTAAGTAATTGAAAAATAAACCTCGTTTAAAAGTTATTTTTTGGGTTGATATGATATAAGCAATTAATCCCCCTAGTAAAAATTCTAAATTAATTGTATTGAATATCAAATTCAATATTGGTATACCTTGAAAGCTTTCTATAAACCAAACCGAATTAATCAAAATACCTGTTGTCCACAATATAAATAATGGTAAAAAACGTTTATATCCTACAACTATTAATATGCCAAAAATAATATAAAAGAAAACTTCGCAACTCAAAGTCCAACTCACATTTAGCAGTCGCTCTTTCTGAGGATAAAGTGAAATATTCTTAAGTGAGCTCAAAAAACTTAAATCATAAGTGCTATTCCCGTAATTTATAAAAAATAATGCCACAATTTTGCATATTAAAATAGTCCAATATAAAGGATATACACGTATAAAACGCTTCAAAATATAGGACTTTATCTTATTCGGATGACCGATGTCATTTTGGTGAACATAATATATAATAAATCCACTTAAAACAAAGAAAAAATCTACCCCTATCCAACCGACTCCACCAATGTTAAAAAAAAATTCTTGTTGATTAAATTGCTGAGATAATATTACGCTTCCATGAAAAAACAATACTAGAATTGCTGCTAAACCTCGATATACTTGTAAAAGATCGATTCTTTTTAAATTGCTATTCTTCATGATAGATTGATGTATGACAAAAGACTTAGTTTCATGGTTACATTTGAACAATTCTTGGGCAATGATACTAGGTCTTTATGTTCGTATAGAGGGTAGAATGGTTCAATAAAAATAATCGCTTATTTCCTAACGATTATTCAGGGACTCGCCCCTTCACCCTCCTATTTGGAACTCCCTAAATAAAAGTCACCTGAACTACCATATCATTATAATCGCGATCGCCTCCACCAAATTTATCCTCAAACCCAAAGGTATTATCCCCCAAAAGGCGGACGTGGTCTACCCCATCTGGGTTAGCCCCGATAAAGGCAAAATAAGCCATCACGTCTTCACTACTCTGATTAGCGGGATTCTCTGCCAAAAACTCCTCTACAGTGCCATCGCCGATAATAAATGGGGCAACTAACGTCCCAGCCGGGAGTCCCGCGTTTGTGTCCAACCCCTGACTCACCGCCGCCTCAGCATAACCGGAGTCACCCGGTAGCAAACCCCCAATCCGACCATCCGAGTCATCAATGACATAAAATCCAAAGTCATTGTCATACTCCGCGTCACTATTAACCCCAAACACAGTCGGAATCATACCCGTTACCTGATCCCGTAAGTCAATGAGTTCTGTTTCTTGTCCTCCTTGTAACTGGGTTCCGACTCCTGGCTCACTCTCCGCCAGTTGAACAGTGAATATGAGGTCATCAAAGTCCCCATCGTTTCCATCGTCCCACGCCAGGTGATAACTATTATCACCCAGTTCCGATACCTGTAGAGGGTCAAACTGATCCCCATTAGCAGAAGTTAAGCCAAAAAATACATTATCCGGAGTCCCTCCAGCCGCTAAATCAGCCCGTACCATATCCGTGGTACTATCTTTGATCAGGTAAAACCCAAAGTCCTGATCCCCATCTATGCCAAATTGACGGGTAAAGCTTAAATCCGGAAACTGATTCCCCGGAAGCACAGAGAAAACAACCTGGGATTGGCTGAGGGCGGCGTCCAGATACCCCGCTTCCCCAGGCGCAATACCGTTAATATAACCTGACTCATCATCCACCAAAAAAATGCCAACTTCATTCACCCCATCCGTGTCACGTCCGGTTAAATTAAATTGAAGTTGAACCCTATCTGAGTTCCCTTCCACGAAGAAAACATCTTCAGATGTGCGATTTAGTGCGGGTTCCTGGATAGGTGGAGGGCTAGGTACAGGGGGGGTTATGCTATCGGTGGTTCCCTGGGCGAATGTAGCTGACGAGTCTCCACTGTCGTTAATTGCCCTAATGCGATAGTAATATGATGTATTAGCCGTTAAGTCGGTATCTCGGTAACGGGTAATATCAGCCCCTGTGGTAGCTACTACCGTCCAATTTTCTTGGTCGCGCGATCGCTCAATCTTAAATCCGGTTTCATCCTGACTATTATCCGCCCAGGTCAATTCAATTTCTGTAGCTGAAACGGCTGTCAGGCTTAAGTCGCTTGGCGCTGTGGGAGCGGTATCTGGAGAACGGCTCACTAAAGCCCCCCCTGTCACTAATGGATTACCTGGTTTGGGGGCGATTTGTACCGTACCTCCATTATCGGTAAACGCACCCAGTTGAGGATCAACCAGCGTCACCCCATCGGTTACTTTCGTATCCTCTGGATTGGGATAATTGGACTGAAAGTTACCGCCCCCATCGTTAAATACTGTACCGGTGTGATGGAAAATATCCCAAGCATTACCGCCATTATTCGCTAAGTTATCTGCAACCAGGCTATTTTGGAGCGTAACATTACGTCCACCTCCCCAGAATCCAGCGCCTTGAAACCCAGCATAATTATTGGCAACAGTGGTATTGGTAATCATCGTGGGTTGAGAACCATTCGCTAAAAGAATTGCTCCCCCCAAACCGTTCTTACCATCGGTTGACTCGGCTTTATTCTCGTAAAAGGTACTGTTTTCAATGGTGACTGGGGATTGTTCTCCTACCCACAAACCCCCGCCTTGAACTAACGCCCGATTATTGGCAAACGTAGTGTTACGCACTGTCAATTTGCTATTCCCGTGTCGCAAGCCGCCGCCGAGAGAATCACCGTTGATAGATTCAATCACCTGATTATCGATAATCGTGCTATTTTCGACAATCACCTCGTCGCCTTCGTACCCAAATAACAGCAGCCCTCCTCCTTGTCCGGCGCCTTTATTGCCCTCAAATCGACTGTTGCGAATCTCAATTTTGCCAGAGGTACTGCTATCACTGGTTGCTGAAGCACCATCAGTATAAATGGCACCACCGTAACCAAAGGTATGGGGTCCTATTGAACCGCCGGGAGTCGAGTCATTATTAGTGAAGGTGGAGTTTTCTACAATTAACCCGCCCAAGACTGTGTTAATCGCACCACCGTTAATTCCAGTATTTTTGGTAAACTGACTATCTCTGACGGTAAGTGAGCTTTCACTTTTAACCGCGATCGCACCACCACCTCGCTCACTCTTACCCGTCAGGCTATTCCCTTCAGTGCTATTGCCCTCAAATGTACTGTTAATGATAATATTACTACTGCGAAAACCTGCATAAATCGCCCCCCCACCTTCACCATTGGCATGATTATTCTTAAAGGTGGTATTTTCTAGGGTTAACTTAGTGTTGCTAAATGTCCAAAGTCCGGCCCCTGCACCATCTTCACCCTTCTGTGTCGTCTTCCCATCCGCGATAGTCAGATGCTTAAACGTAACCTCTACAGGTTCCCAGGGTGGATCTCCTTGAACAAAAAGAACACGGGAGGTATTATTCCCACTAATGGTTATACCCGGAACATTTTTACCGTCAATTGTCAAGTCTTTATCAACTTCTAGCTGACCACTGGTGAGGGTAATGGTCTTATTCGCTAAACTCGATGCAAATTGAATCGTATCCCCTGCCTGGGCTTGCGCGATCGCAGCTCTCAGAGAACCCGCCCCACTGTCAGCAGCGCTTGTAACTATAATGGTAGTCATAAATTTAGAATGCACCCGTTTTTTGCCAGATTGAATCTATCCCTCGCCCAGAACGTGAAACTCAACGTTTATCTAGGTCAGGGGATTCTATACAGGGCGTCACCGTGTTAATACATCATCAAACTCGGATTAAAACTCATAATCCATGAACAATGATGCGAACTAAACAGTGTCACCGAGTTGGCTTAGATCATGTTTCAAGTCGAGGGACTTGTGACAAATTTAATCGCTAGACTGAACCCTGTAAGTATATTTTTCTCTGTCTGTAGTAAAACTACTCAATTTAATCAACTACTGTCTACCCAAAAATAGACTCTTTACAGACTCTTCATAAACAGCCTGTCGTATCTTCATGAAAACTTCACAGTAGATTTGACCGAAGACTTGGGTCACAAGCCCCGTCCTTGTCGGACGGCTTTTGATAAATCGTTCTGATGTTTTGTCAAAAGTGTGTATAATACGGAAAGGAGGTGATGCAAGTTGTTTAGTCTAACCTACGAATTCAAGCTTAAG
>NZ_JAVKBY010000142.1:0-14135 GCF_040222985.1 Coleofasciculus sp. F4-SAH-05 | reverse complement strand
GTTCTTTGCATATTGCTGTCTACTATGCATCTTTCTCGCTTCTTTGCTTCTTGCTCGATACTAGGCATCTTGCTCTCTACTATGCATCTTGCTCGCTACTAGGCATCTTGCTCGATACTAGGCATCTTGCTCGCTACTTGGCATCTTGCTCGCTACTAGGCATCTTGCTCGCTACTCTGCATCTTGCTCGCTACTCAGCATCTTGCTCGCTACTAGGCATCTTGCTCGCTACTCAGCATCTTGCTCGCTACTCAGCATCTTGCTCGCTACTCAGCATCTTGCTCGCTACTAAGTCATTTATCATTTAGACAGGGCGGGTTTAGTGACATTAGGGTGGACAAAAAAATGATAGTAGTGAAACCCGCCCCTACACAGCTCCCAGACGTTCCACCGGAACGTCTCTACAACCCCATCTCCCTCATCTTCCCCATCTTCCCCATCTCCTGTACGAATGATTAGCAACATGGGAAGATAGTCTCTGAGAGCTGTTCTAGGAGTGTAACCCTTGGTAACTATTCGCTGTCGGGAGATGACATTCCCGAATATAGAAGCGATCATTTTTGATAAAGATGGGACGTTAGAAGATTCACAAGCCTTTTTGCGAGAATTAGCCTATAAGCGATCGCGTTTGATTGATGCTCAAATTCCTGGTGTGGGTGAACCCTTGCTGATGGCGTTTGGGATTCAGGATGATACCCTTGATCCGACGGGTTTAATGGCGGTGGGTAGCCGTCGAGAAAGTGAAATTGCAGCAGCGGCTTATATTGCCGAAACGGGGCGAGGTTGGATAGAATCTCTAGAGATTGCCCGTAATGCCTTTGCCGAAGCAGAGCGATATCTCAAGGATGCAGCGGGAACTTCTCCGTTATTTGCGGGAAGTTTAGATGTCCTCAAATCCCTGTCTGAAGCGGGTTTAAAATTGGGAATTCTGTCGGCGGCTTCAACAGCAGGAGTACAAGCCTTTGTCAAACGTCACCAGTTAGAGCCTTATATTCAATTACAACAAGGGGTTGATACAGACCTTAGTAAACCTGATCCGGCGTTATTTCTGCAAGCCTGTGAACGTTTAGGCGTTTCTGCGAGTGCAACCCTGATGGTGGGAGATTCAGCAGGAGACATGGCGATGGCAAGTCGTGCGGGTGCGGCGGGTTGTATTGGAATTAGCTGGGGAACCTCGATTCATTTCCCGGATGCAGATGTCGCGATCGCACAATTGGATGAAATTCAGGTTTTATAAATGATCAAAGATAGGGGAATCGGGGCGGGTTTAGTCACATCTAGGTGAGAGAAGAAAAGATAGTAGTCAAACCCAACCCTACATTATCTCTTCTAGAGCGCCGATCAAGTATTCCTAGAAACCGGGTTTCTCGTGAGGATGACAACTCTAATATCAACCTTTTACCCAAAGAAACCCGGTTTCTTGACCGATACCCTAGGTTCCCTGTTCCCTACTTAAATAGGCAAACGCTCAATATCTCGATTGGAACCAATCACCACCATGGCAAACCCTTTAAATAGACGAGTTGTGGGAGCGGGATTAATCTCAAACTGATCATCTTGACCAACTGCTAACAAGTTTAAGCCATAGCGATTCCGCAGTTGCAGTTCCATCACGGTTTTGCCATGAAAATCTTCAGGAACTGATATCTCCACAATACTGTGATTCGGGTCTAACTCAAAGCGATCTAAAATAGAAGGCTGAGTCAGCGATCGCGCCAAAGCACAACCCGCTTCATATTCCGGATAAACCACGCGATCAGCACCAACCCGTTCTAACAATTTACCATGAACTTCTGAAGACGCTTTAGCCACCACGTATTGGACGCCCGCTTCCTTAATATTGAGCGTAGTAATAATACTTTCCTGTAAATAGTTGCCAATCGCAATAATCACCGTATCAAATTCAAAAATTCCCGCCTCTTTCAAGGCTTTGGGATCGGTAGAATCGAGTTGAATCGCATGGGCGGCGATTTGGTCGGTCAAGACTTGACTAACCAGTTTTTCATTAATATCTGTTCCTAAGACTTCATGTCCCAGATGGTGTAGGGAGGAGCAAACGCCTCGACCAAAACGCCCTAAACCAATGACAGCAAATTGCTTATTTTCTCGATGCAGCTTCCGCCAGAACCCTACAGATGACCAACTCACACCCTTGTCCTTTCCTCAATGAAATATTATTGATCATAACCCTATACCCGTTAAAGTAGCATTATCCTACGAGTAGATTTTCTTCCGGATAACGAACATGACTAGGACGGGGATCTCCCAGGAGGGTTGCCATAAATGCGATAATTCCTACCCGCCCAATAAACATCGTTGCCACTAAAATAATTTTTCCCAACGCCGAGAGACCAGCAGTGATACCCGTTGAAAGTCCAACTGTCGCGAAAGCAGATACAACTTCAAAGAGGAGTTGGATAAATGGAATATGGGGATCAGTGATCGCAATTAAAATGGTCAAAATAATTACGGTGGTGACCGAACCAACCAGAACCGCCGTGGCTTTTAAAATTAGGTTGAGTGGCACCTGACGTCTGTACAGATAAACTTCCTCTTTTCCTTGTAAAATCGCCTTCGTACAATTCGCCAACACCCGAAAGGTTGTCGTTTTCATCCCGCCCCCGGTTCCGCCTGGACTGGCACCGATAAACATGAAAGCAATTGTCATAAATAAACCCGCTGCTGTCATTTGACTAATATCAATGGTGTTAAATCCTGCCGTTCTTGTCGTCACCGACTGAAACCATGCGCTTAAAAGTTTATCCCGGAAACTTAAATTTACTAAAATGTTCGGGTTATTTACTTCGACAAAAAAGAAGGCGATTGTTCCTAGGATTAATAGGAATAAGGTTGTGCTGGTTACCACTTTAAAATTCAGAGAAAAGGTAAGTTTTTCACGTTTATACTTAAAGATATCGAGCAACCAGAGATACAGTTCAAAAATAACAGGTTGACCAATTCCACCTAAGACAATCAGTCCCGAAATAATCCCAAGTAACAAAACAGATGACTGATAGCCGATTAAACTATCGGAAAACAAACTAAATCCAGCATTATTCCAGGCGCTAATACTGTGAAAAAGAGCTAACCACAATCCTTGATTCCAGCCTTGCTCTGGAACAAAGACGAGTAACAACAGGAAAAATCCGGTTAATTCAAAAATTATTGCTGTGGCAATAATTGAGCGAATAACAAACGAACTTTTTTCTAAACCCGGACGATCAAACGCTTGTTGAATGGCTATTTTCTGACGCAAGTTAAACCGCCGACGCACCAAGAGTAACATAAAGGTCGTGGTTGTCATATAGCCTAACCCGCCAAGCTGGAATAAGGCAAGGACAAAAAACTGACCGACACCCGAAAAATAACTGCCCGTATCAACCACAGCTAAACCCGTGACACAGACAGCAGAGGTGGCGGTAAATAAGGCGGTAATTGGATCAGTCCATGTTCCATCCTGAGTAGAGAACGGTAGAATTAACAGAAATGTGCCTACGGTAATCATGGCTAAGAATCCGAGGCAAATCGTGCGCGGGATAGTCATAAGTCGTCATTCGTCATTTGTCATTAGTCATTCGTCATTAGTCATTCGTCATTAGTCATTCGTCATTTGTTATTTGTCATTTGGTCGGGCGGGTTTTGCCGCCAAGCTAGGGATAACATTCAATATTAGTCCCTAAACCCGCCCCTACACACAGACGCTTCTTGGATCACGTATGGAACATGACTCGCCCATCACTTCATCTTCTCCACTACCTTCAACTGAACTTAATATCATCCGTTGTCCTTGGCAAAAAATTGTCGCATCCATTGCCAAGCTTTAATCGTTACCTCCTCCAGCCAAAGCATTTTTACATCCAACCATTCTAGGATTTCTTCTAAGGGATGTTTAACATATCCTGTGGAAATTGCCTCCGTTTCAATCCAGTCGGGCGCGGGTTCGATATCATGGTTGTGGGCATAGGAAATGGGGTGTTCGGATGGTGAAGATAAGGCAGAATCAAAAGATAACGGCAAAGATGAATAGGAGGGTAAAGGTTCAGGTAAACTTGTTGGACTTTGCTCTGATAATGTCGCCGGAAAGACCTTGACAACTGTTCCCGTTTTACAATTATTTTCTAATGTCGAAATTTCTGAACTTTGTAATGCTATTGGATAGAAAAGTGGAGTGGAATAGTTAACCGTTTGCGTTTGGGTGTGAGTAAGTGGGTTGTGATTCCGATCGACATTTTCGGTTAGGTTAAGGAGAGGAATACAACGTAGTAATTTAGCTTCAATACTCTGTCCAAACCTAACAGATTGTTGTTGTGAATTGGGTTGTTCTTGAGCGGTTACCCGTAGGGTTTCAGCTTGTTTATAGAAACCAAAACGCTGGAGAATAGCACCAATAGGGTTGTTGCGGATAGCCATTTTTTTGACTGTAAATCCTGGAGAAAGTTGGGGGAACGTTGATTGAACGTTTTCCTTCAGCCCCATAAAGTTAGTGACAGCAGAATTTGGTGTGGACGTGGGGTTTGGACACCCAAATAAATCATCCCAGGTTAACCATGGATCAGGTTCAGTCTTATACGTGAATTCTGTTCCAGGAAGGGTGACGGAAGTTGTTGAGTTAGCGAATCGTTGATTAATGTCCTCGGTGGGGTTAACTGAGGTTGTGTCTTGGTGATGGAATGGGTGAGAACTACCCTGACCAAAAAAGTAGTCGATCGCGGCGTAAATTAATCCTACCAGCCAAAAGGGGTGAGATGCTGATGTCTGGGTTGGATCAGTTGGCTGTCGAGGGGTGATGAATGAGGTTTTGAACGTTTGCAGTAAACTTTGGCTGCGGTGACGGAGTGCGATCGCAACATGATTCGATGTCTGTAGAGGGTGCGATTCCCATTGGGCAATGGTGTCATCGATCGCGGCTAAGGTTCCCCCTGGTGCGAATCGTTTCAGCCAGGAATAGGCAAAGTTTTGGGGAATTTCGGTGGGAGATGCGATCGCAGGCATGAGTTCCTGATCGTCTGATAAGGTAGACTCACCGAAGAGATTAATCGCGATCGCAACCGGACTGGTTTGCACCCATGCCATGAGTTGCCAGAATAGTCTTAAGGGGAGAAACAGAGAGGGTTTAGC
This sequence comes from Coleofasciculus sp. F4-SAH-05, assembly GCF_040222985.1. Classification (NCBI taxonomy): domain Bacteria; kingdom Bacillati; phylum Cyanobacteriota; class Cyanophyceae; order Coleofasciculales; family Coleofasciculaceae; genus Coleofasciculus; species Coleofasciculus sp. F4-SAH-05. The sequence continues at coordinate 9,017 of NZ_JAVKBY010000142.1, read as the reverse complement.
CAAGTGACTGAGTTGGCGTTGCACTCTGGAAGTCTTTAAATTATCAACTAAACGCCACTGACGATATAGGGTAGCCAATTCCCAGCTTATTCTCGCCGCCAGTTTTTGTTGTTGTTCTGGGGTGAGGATATCCAAAATTTCATTAGTGATGGAAACCAGAACTAGGGTTCGGGTGGGGAGGAGGGTGGCTACACCTTGAATCTCTACCCGTGAGGAAGAGGAGATATCCAGATTAGGAGTATCGGTTATTTTATTTGGTTCTATTCCAATAAACCTCGGCGAATCAAATTCGCAGCTAGACAAACCAAGTCCACCTTCGCGGACTAGCGGAACCAGGATTGGGGAACCCGCGAAGGCGGGTTTCGTTTGTGTAGCTGCGGTTTTAACCGCCCTATTGAGAATGGTGCAAGATGTGAATTGTAAGGTTTCGACTTCCTTAAGAACCCGTTGAATCGGCGTATCAACAGCAGGCGGTGGTTCTGGGGGTTGGGATTGGGTCAAGGCTTTTAATCGAGTCCATCCCGTTTTTGCCTCTGCCGAAAGTTGCCGTCCAGCCGTGAGACTGGTTTGAACCACCATATATATAGGATAGAGGAGAATCTGCGTTCCCCAAACAGCCGCGACTTTCAGATGTCGGATTGCCCGTTCACCGCGATCGAGGAGTCGGCGAGAATGATGATTGATAAAATTGAACAATCGGCTGCGGTAGCGACCTGGGGTAGAAGCAGACATGGTGATGCAAGCAGAAGCAGCGATGACTTATTTATTATTCCATACTTTATCGCTTTCTTAGCGAATGTTCGTAGTTGCGCTGTCTTCGCCATAAACGCTAGCATCACCCACAACAAACTCTTAATTCAGCTATAAATGGTGCGTTACGCTTTGCTAACGCACCCTACAATTTGGCTTAGATAGTGCAAGATCTGAGTTAAAACGGGTTCAACGTCTTTAATGTAGTAAGCTAAGGCGTACTTAAGCTTTTGCTTACTTGGGTTTATAACCTAGGCGAATTAATGCGACAGGCGCTTTCGTAATTTGGATGGCTAACGATTAACTTTTATCCTTAATTACCATGTCCCCATTACCCTTCCTTTCTGAATCTATTGCTAAACTCCGCGCCTTAACTCAGGTGAATGTGCAGACGAATTGGAAATTGTGGTCTGAAGACCTACCTCTGGAGGAGATAAGTAACCACATTTTTGCCAACGGGTCAAGTGGTGAACTCAATGATAAAGGCTATATTATCTGGTCAGCCGGACGCCAAGTAATGTGGTTCGGTCAACAATTTATTATTCCCCACAATTTACAAGGTTATCCCTTAGCCGGATTAACCTTACGACTAGCGCTAACCTGGTGGGCGGAAGATGCCAAAATTTTTGTGAATGGTGAGTTAGTCCAAGAAGGAGACTTATTTGATTCTTCCGCTAGAGTCCTCCTTAGTTCAACCGTTAGTCCTGGAGAAATTATTACGGTCATGGTACGGTTAGTGAGTCCAGGTCATGATATTGGCGGGTTAATGCGTTCTGCCTGTATTTATGAATCAATAGATTCGATTGATCCGGGATTTGTTGCGGATGAATTAACCGTATTACAGAACTATTTAACCGCCTTTGCACCCGAACAATTAGACACCCTCGCGACGGCTGTAGCTAAGATTAACTGGCAGAGGGTATCTGATGCCGATCAGTTTACGCGATCGCTAACTCAATTGCGGCAAAATTTACTATCTCAAAACCTCACCCCTAACGCGACATTCCACCTACTCGGTCATGCCCATTTAGATATGGCTTGGTTATGGTCAACTCAGGAAACCTGGGATGTTGCCATGCGAACCTTTGAATCGGTTCTCAGTTTACAGCAAGACTTTCCTAATTTGACCTATTGTCATACGACCCCCGCACTTTATGCCTGGATCGAACAGAATCGTCCCGACTTATTTAGCCAAATTAAACAACAAGTCATAGCCGGAAAATGGGAAACTGTTGGCGGGATGTGGGTTGAACCCGAACTCAACTTAATTGACGGTGAATCCATTGTCCGGCAACTTCTTTATGGTCAACGTTATACCCAAGAAAAATTCGGTCAAATTAGTCAAATTGCTTGGGTAACCGATAGTTTTGGCTTTACGTGGCAATTACCTCAAATTTTAAAACAAGGCGGAATCAACTATTTTGTCACCCAAAAACTGCATTGGAATGACACAACTGAATTCCCCTATCACCTCTTTTGGTGGCAATCACCGGATGGAACTCGAATTCTCAGTTTAATGTCGCCGCCTAATATTACTGGAGTCATGGACACCAATCCAATTACCATGACCAATTATGGGATTAAGTGGCAAACCCAAACCAAAATTAAGGATATCTTTTGGTTACCCGGTGTAGGCGATCATGGCGGTGGTCCCACTCGCGATATGTTAGAAGTAGCAAAGCGTTGGCAACAATCTCCCTTCTTCCCCAACTTAGAATTTACCACCGCATTGAAGTATTTGCAGAATCTTGAGAATCAGTTAGAAAATAGGGGAGATGAGGGCGGGTTTAGTCACATCGGGGTAACAAATAACGATAGTAGTAAAACCCGCCCCTACAAATTCCCCATTCCTAATCCAATTTGGAATAACGAACTCTATCTAGAACTCCATCGCGGCTGTTATACCACCCACGCTGATCAAAAACGCTGGAATCGTCGCTGCGAAAGATTACTGTATCAAGCCGAACTCTTTGCCTCACTCGCCACCCTAATCACTACAAAAAACTATCCTCAATCTCAACTAGAAACCGCCTGGAAAAACGTTCTCTTTAATCAATTCCACGATATCTTACCCGGAACCTCCATTCCCGAAGTCTTCATTGAAGCCAACCAAAAATGGCAACAAACCGAGACAATAACCCAAACCATTATCGCCGAATCCCTAAACGCGATCGCGTCCCAAATCACCCTCCCTTCACCCCCTCACCCCAACGCCCAACCCCTAATTCTATTCAATCCCCTCAACTGGCAACATTCAGAACTCATTACCATCTCCCTCTGCGAACCTCTGCGCGAACCTCTGCGAACCTCTGCGTTGAAAAAACAGTTCCCCATCACCAACAATCAAACCTGGCAAATTTACGATAGTAACGGCGAAAAAATCCCCAGCCAAACCGGATTCCATACAAGCAAAGCGAAGAATCAAACCCATCTGCTATTTCAGGCAAAAGATATCCCCGCCATCGGCTATAAAATAGTCTGGGTTTGTCCCACAGACACTCCCCCAGAAGACGACAACCCCAATCCCCCATCCGATAACGAATTTATCCTCGAAAATGACTACCTGCGAATTATCGTCAATCCCAATACTGGCGACTTAAGCAGCATCTTTGATAAACAAAACCAACGAGAAATCTTAAGCGGTGCAGGAAATCAACTGCAAGCCTTTGAAGACAAAGGTCAATATTGGGACGCCTGGAATATTGACCCCAATTACCATCAACATCCCTTACCGCCAACCCAACTGAAATCGATTCAATGGCTAGAACAAGGAAATCTGCGATCGCGTCTGCAAGTTATTCGTCAATTAGGACAATCCCAGTTTTGCCAAGACTACATCCTAACATCAGATTCACCCCTCCTCAAAATAGCCACAACCGTAGATTGGCAGGAACGCCAGGTATTAGTCAAAGCCGCATTCCCCTTAAACCTAGAAGCCGACTATGCTACCTATGAAATTCCCTGCGGCGCAATCCAACGCCCCACAAAACCCAAAACCCGCGCCGAACAAGCCAAATGGGAGGTTCCAGCCTTACGTTGGGCGGATTTGGCTGATAAAACTTACGGCGTGAGTCTACTCAATGATTGTAAATACGGCTATGACGCCCACCCCTCTCAACTCCGATTAACCCTACTCAAAAGTCCAATGTGGCCCCATCCCGATGCCGATCGCGGAATTCACCAGTTTACTTATGCACTTTATCCTCATGCTGGAACTTGGCAAGCCGCGAAAACGGTTCAGCGAGGGTATGAGTTAAATTTCCCCCTGCAAGTCGTCAGGCTAGAAGATACGGCGAATCAGGGTGTTAAATCGAATGGCACTGACTTAAGCTGGGTTCGTAGTAGGCACTTTAGTGCCAGAAGCGCTAAAGCGCTGACTACAAACTCTAAAGTCAGTGGCATTTGTGTTAAATTATTGCCCCCCAGGGGTTCCTTGCTAGAGTTATCGGCAGAAAATTTAGTGGTGATGGCTCTCAAGCGATCGCAAGATAATCCCCACCGTTGGATTCTGCGGTGTTATGAATGTCAGGGAGAGGAAGCGGAAGTTTCATTAACCAGTGATTTAGGGTTGGCGATAGAGGGTTGCGTTGATTTATTGGAACGTCCTCAGTCTCCAGAATCCCCGACGCTGCAAGCCTTGAGGATAGCGCCTTGGCAGATTCGGAGTTACGCGATCGTTCAAACCTAATAATATTATTTAGGGTCTGCTGAATAAGTTTGGGGGTGAGGAGAGGGAACTCTTAACAGGGAACAGTTTCAAACCCCTTCTACCCAAAGAAGCTTCTCTACCTTCCCCGATGGGAAATATACTGATAACATCGGTGTAAAAGCAGAACTGGCACGTAGCGGGTAAGGTGGCTGATGGGGTTCTACCGACGGTGGCGCAAGTGGTTTATTCTTCCCCTAGTATTGGCTGGGGTAGGTGCAGAATTATTGGCGGCTGCATCGAGTCGGGCACAGGAAATAGACGCAGTTTCGCCAGTTGAGTATGGTTCATTTGTGGATAATCAGGGGATGCCAATCGAAGCGCGATTAAACCCCACGTACCGCCAGAGGCGATCGCAACCCTTCCAAAAGCAGACGACTCTCCCCGATGTTCCTCAACTTCCTCAATCACCAAGGCGTAATCCTATTCCTTCCAGGAGATCTATTGCGATCGCGGATATTCAAGTTCGCTTTGTTGATCAAGACGGTCAACCCATTCCCGGAAACACTCGTCCTTATATCATTACGCGAGAATTTGACCTGCAACCCGGAGACGTGTATCGCCCGGACGTCGCCCAGCAAGGGTTAGAGCGAGTCACGCAGTTAGATAGTGTCCAGGATGCTACCCTTAGTCTCCAACCGACCAATCAACCCAATCAAATTATCATGATTGTGAATGTGGTTGAGGATTCATCGTTTAATGTCACGGCTTTTCCCAGTGCAAGTCGGGCAAAAGGGATTTATGGGGTGTTGCGGTTAGAGGAGGAAAATCTGGGCGGGAATAATCAGAACTTGGCGTTAGAACTGGAAGCAGGCGAAGATACCGTAGGATTTGAGGTGAGTTTTACTGATCCGTGGATTGCGGGTGATCCGTTGCGGACAGGGTACAGTTTGGCAGTGTTTAATCAGCGTTCTCCATCGGAGGTGTTTATTGGTGGCGATCGCGAGGTGGATTTGCCGAATGGGGAAACCCCGTGGGTGCATCGTTTGGGAGGAAGTGGGGAAGTGTTTCGCCCTCTGGGAGGGAATTGGCAGGCTGGGGTAGGATTATCCTATCAGCGGGTGTCGATTCGGGATCAGGCGTTTACTGATCAGGTGCAACCGGTGGATGAATTTGGCAATCCGTTAAGTTTAAGCGATCGCGGTCAAGATGATTTATTGACGGTGAATCTATCCGCGGTGCAAGATAATCGCGATGATACCGATTATCCCACTCAAGGAACTAATGTCAGGGTAGGGATGGATCAGTCGGTTCCTGTGGGTGAAGCTGATATTTTTTTAAACCGTCTCAGTGGAAGTTATACCCAGTATGTTCCGGTGGAGTTGTTTGGGTTCACCTCTGGCGATCAAACCTTGGTGTTTAATCTTCAGGGAGGAACCGTGATTGGCGATTTACCTGCTTATGAAGCCTTTAGCCTCGGCGGAGGGAGTTCCGTGCGCGGCTATCAGAGTGGGGAAGTGGGTGCAGGTCGGTCTTACCTCCAAGCCACGGCTGAGTATCGGTTTCCGCTGTTTACCTGGTTGGGGGGTCGGATATTTGCTGATTATGCCACAGATTTAGGCTCAGGGGATACGGTAACCGGGGAACCGGGAGAGGTGCGGGATAAGCCGGGGAGTGGATTTGGTTATGGGGTTGGGGTGAGAGTGCGATCGCCCTTTGGTCCAGTACAGGTTGATTTTGGCTTAAATGATCAGGGGGATTCTCAGGTGCATTTGGGCGTAGGGGAACGGTTTTGAAGTTAAACGGTATGTAGATACTAAGGGTCACGAATTAGCATTTTTCCAGTCTCGTCAATTCCATCAAAAACAGAAGAGGAGAGGGCGACCCGATGAAATTAAGTGGACTGGTGGTGTTAATTAGGCTAAGCGGGTCGCCCCTACAGGGATCTGACAGGCGATCGCTCTTTTTTAAACGATATATTTTTTAATCCTTCAAACCCTGAATAACTGGGGAACAACAGGTCGTTCTCCTTGTTGAAACTTCTGCCAAGTCTCTCGTAAGAATGTGGGGGCTCGATGATGGGAATCATACACAACAATTGCGTTCGTCAGCGTCCGTTTTGGATTCACCAAAATCCTCCCCCTGTGGTATAATGCGCTAGATCTTCCACCATCTAAATTCATCGCCTCACTACAACCAATTGCCCGCATTACCTTCGCCTCTCGCCATAGAGGTAACGGTGCTAGAAACGTGACTAAGACTAATTTTTTGCCACTAGCGGGAAACCCGATCGCACAGCGATGTGCCACACCCATAACACGCGGATCAGTAAATCCTTCACTACGCGGCGCTAACCAGACTTTTCCCTGTCTCAGAAGTCTTGGACCTCCTGTAATCGAAAACCAATGTTGACTCCAGTCTGGCTTTCCATCCACTCGCGCTGTCACTAACTCCGGCTGATTTCCTACCCGCAATCCCAGCGTTGTACCATAATTTTCCCAGGGACTGTATTTGAGAAAGCTTCCGGCGGATACCATATTTCCCATCAGCCGCTTGGGATCTTTGCTACTGAAAAATGTACCACTGGCGACAACAGCGGCGTGATAGCGGCGAACCATACGATTAAAGGATTCTTCACCAATTGCCCCTTGATGATTTCCCAACGTGGAATTATTGGCTAAACCAATGGCGATAAACGTATCGGGGTTGGTCAAATCAATATGGGTTTGATAGAGGGAAACTCCTAAAATCGTACTGCGCCGCAGACTGACTGACTCGGCGGCGACGGGAGAAATAAGTCCTAATCCTTGGGCTAACGCGGCACCACCTAGGACGAGAAATGAACGTCGAGTGAATTTTCGCTGATAGTTGGATAAATATTGACGTGACATCGGTACAATTTCAATAGGACTAGAAGTTAGTGGATTGCAACCTGGTACGGGGTGATTGTGATGGAAAAATAGTAATTGGGTAAGCGGGACGGTTTGTGTAGAATGAAAACAGGATTTACCGTTCCTCTAGCAACCTGATGAATCGATTAGCTTCGCTGACAATAAATACTGGATTATAACGATTTAATCCGGACAATTGTTTTTAAGAATCGGCGTTGGAGGTAATGATGAGTCAAAGGGTTTCCCTGGAGGAGTTGTGGGAGTCAACACCACCCAGCGAACAGGTTTTTCAACCGGATCAGTTGGTAGGGTGTCCTGATACGGTACAACGCTATCTGAACCATGCGATCGCGCCAGGAACACGATTAGCCTCTGCGGTGCGACTGCGGATGCATGGTGAAATTAAATTGCGGGGTTGGCTTCCCTTCACCGCAGAACAAGTCATCTGTTGGCGTCGAGGTTTTATCTGGCGGGCGGCGGTACGGATGAATGGCTTACCGATATGGGGTTCTGATCGGCTGGTGGATGGCGTTGGCGGGATGCGGTGGAAGCTGTTAGGGCTGTTTCCGGTGATGACGGCTTCAGGTGCAGATATTACGCGATCAACTGTGGGTCGAATGTTGGCAGAACTTGTCTGGTTCCCCTCTGTTCTGTGCCAACGTGATGTATCGTGGACGGCATCAGATGCAGTTCATGCCCATGCTAGTTTAACCCTATTTGGCGAGAGTACAGAACTTATCCTCACGGTTGATCATCAGGGGCGGTTGGAGAGTGTCAAGCTGAGGCGCTGGAACAATCCTGAAGGTGCTGAGTTTCGCTGGCACGAATAAAAAACTCTAGGAACAGGGCGGGTTTAGTTACATTGAGGTGCAACCGAAAAGATAGTAGTAAAACCCGCCCCTACAGAGGATCGAATCGCCCTTTTCTCATGAGTAGCGAGCAAGATGCTCGCACTACAAAAATTTCGCTATTATTGACATTAAGGTTTAAATTCTGAAGTGCTTATATGATAACCTTTCAGATATGCGATCGCGTCCCGTCCCATCAGCGGCTCAAACCCTTATCCTTATACTGAAAGGATACTATTCAAAGGACTCAAAGATTATGGCACAAGTGATTCAAGCGAGTGAATTAACCCTGCATGATGTAGAAAATAAATTTAACCTGCAACAGGTTGAGGATGAGCAGTTTTTTGGGGAATGGCAGGGGAAATTACCCGAACTTACAACCGATCAAAAGGAATGGCTAGACCAAGTTAAGGCGGATTTTTTGGCATTGGAAAAATATCCAGTCCATGAAGAAATTGTCAAAATGGTCGTATTGTCGCCGTTATTGTCCCTGGCTGGCTTATTTCGCTATCCCTTTCGTCCGGTGGCTGAGAAACAAGTGGAAATTGTAGTTGAGGAGAAGGATGAAGTGGTGCGGGGACGGATTGATGTTTTGGTGTTACATCAGCAATTGTGGGTGACAGTGATTGAGTCAAAAAGTAAGCGGTTTAGTTTGAGTGAAGCGTTACCGCAAGCGTTGTTTTATATGCTCAATAGTCCGAATACTTGGCTCTTCCGTACCTGTTATGCTAAATTGCATCAGAATACGCCCAAAATCTTTGCTAAGCAAGGATTTTGGGCGTTATTTCGAGTTAACTTAGACTGTGGAGGCATAAAATCACGGTATAACTGAATTTGGAGCCGTTTTAACTAACAGTTTGGCATAGTAAGTCCGGAAGAGCC
>NZ_JAVKBY010000140.1:0-6402 GCF_040222985.1 Coleofasciculus sp. F4-SAH-05 | reverse complement strand
AAGAATACTACCTCCCTGTAATGGGTTTTATTATATCACTTGAGGAGGTTATTGCGGGATAAATCCCCCTGTCTTCACGACTTGCTCGGTTTCATCCCTCGGATGAATCGCGAGGGAACCTGCACCATCGCTTTTCTGTAAATTCATCAACGGTCTTTTGGTCAACCAGACCTGCTGGACTAATCAACCCTATGGTATCACCGGGATTCAGGCGTCGCGGTTTGAGAAGGGGTTGGGGGTTTGCCGTTACAGGGACTTGGGTTGCCAACAGCGTCAGTCCCAAGAGTTTAAGCAAGGCACGGCGATTACCGGAAAAGGGTTGGCTCAATGGTCAGTCCCGGAAAACTACAATAGACAACGTGAAAAATCGCTTGGAGTACCAAGCTGGGAAAAAGAGCTAGAATTGACTTACTTGAATCATCTCTAAATATCAAGCAATAATAATAGAGATATAGCATCTGCCAGATTTTGGTCAACTCACCGACGCTCTAGCATTACACTCCCGAACCGGGATTGATGCTTGGGTGGTGTCACCAGCGTGCGATCGGTACAGAAACGATTATTTTTTGTATCCGATTAACCACAGACATTTGAGCTGACGGTGCTGAGTCTGACTCGTTGAACAGCATCTGCCGGTAAAATTCACGATAGCCAGTCAACAACTCCAACAATTCAGCCATTCCACCCAGAGACATGGCAATTGCTTCAGGCTATGGTAGGGAAAGATACTCTTTCTCTCGATTTGGAGGTGATCAATCATTCCCTGGAACATGCCTCAGGTTAATGGCATCCATGCTACACCTATCCTCAACAGACGTATAGAGACTCGATTCATGAACCGCGCCTTACTTTGTGAAGACGCGGATTGGCAGAGGGAACCTGTCAGTAGAGACCTTCCATGGACGGTCTGTACATGAATAGGGCATGAGTTGGTAAGGGGTAATCACTGCTGAACGCTTCTCTAGTTCAGCTTAAATGTAGGAACCCAGAATCTCTCTTGACTGGGTGAATCCAGGACACACCCTCCTGAGCCTGGGAAGGATCTGCTGAGGGTGGGAACTCCCGCGAAACCGTTGATGAAATTGACAGGTTGAAGTCATGGGATTTTAGGAACTAGGAAAATCTACCCGTTTCGTCAGATGCTACAACAGATAAGCAAGTATGGTGATCCCATGGCAGCACTGGCGCAGTTTTGCCAGCTAGAGGCTGAGTATCAACGGGTCACATCAATTTTACAGACCCCAAGACGGCAATATCAGCATTCTTAAGGATGAAATTAGTTTCTTTGCTTGAAGAACCACCAGAACCACCAACCATTTTGGTGGTTGATGATGACCAGTTTATACGAGAACTTTTACGCCGAGTTATGGAAAAAGAAGGCTATAAAGTTGTTGAAGCAACCAACGGCGAACAGGGTTTGGACGTCTATCAGCGTCTTAAACCGCATCTGGTCATGCTAGACGCCCTGATGCCGGTCATGGATGGTTTTACCTGTTGCAAACACTTACAAAAACTCTCAGACGAAGACGAGACATCACCCGATAGCGAACATTTGGAGGCTCAAGGGTTACAGGGAGTTTCCCAAACGCCGGTGTTAATGATTACCAATCTGGATGATCCAGAATCCGTTGACCGCGCCTTTGCCGTTGGTGCTACTGACTATATCACCAAACCGATTCACTTAGCCGTTTTGCGTCAACGAGTACGGCGTTTAATTCAACAGTTTCAGCTTTATCAACAACTTGAACAAGCCAATCGAGAGTTACAACGTTTAGCCACATTAGATGGACTAACGGGTGTAGCCAATCGCCGTCGGTTTGATCAATACCTTGATGATGAGTGGTGGCGCATGATTCGAGAAGAGTCGCCCTTGTCTCTGATTCTATGTGATATCGACTTTTTCAAGAAATATAATGATACCTACGGTCATCAAGCCGGTGACGCCTGTTTGCGAAGGGTAGCTGATGCTTTGCGTTTTTGTGCCAAACGTTCTGTGGATTTAGTAGCTCGCTATGGCGGTGAAGAGTTTGCGATTGTGTTACCCAATACCACCACGATTGGTGCATCTCTAGTGGCTGAAGAATTACGCAGTTTGGTTCATGGTTTAAAGATTACCCATACGGCTTCAGCCGTCAGTGAATATGTCACCCTCAGTTTAGGTGTTGCCAGTCTTTATCCTGAGCCTGATACTCCACCAGCTAAGCTAGTTGCTGAAGCGGATATGGCTTTGTATCAAGCGAAAGCCTCTGGGCGTAATCGATATGTGGCGAAAGTTTAGAATTGTCATTCGTCATTGGTCATTTGTCATTTGTTTTATGTAATAATTTGAGGGCTATTTACACAATTTAATAGAGTTGAGTTTATTTCCACAAACTTACAGAGCGTAGCACTTTGTCAATAGGAAAGTTGAGTGTAGGGGGGTGGTATGCTGTTGCTTAAATATCGTAGGATTGCCAATATTGTGTACATGCTAATCCTCAAAACAGATAATCGCTAAGAACTATTATGACGACTACGGTCAACACAACACCCCGATTAGCCTCGCGCTTGGTGAATGGTTTCCTTGCCATTAAACCTTTAGCCAATTTAGCCAAGCAGCAAGCTCGTAAGATGATTGTCAAGCGAGCGGAAAAAATTGGCGTACCTTGGACGAAACAGGTCAATGAGTTACGTTCTCTAGACTGGGATAGTTATCTGAATCAAGTCCAAAACCCCCAGTTAACCTACCCGGATTATTATTTGCGCCCCTTCCATGCCTATAACCAGGGAAATCTTCAGTGGGATGCAGCCTTTGAACAAGAAGTAGCGGCTTATGCTGTTCATGCCAATCTCTATCCTGAAGATAGGCTTCAAGGAGACGCGAAACTGCGACAGAGTTACCATGAGTTGGTGCAAAAGCACGTTGCAACTGAGCCGCAAGATATTGTGGATCTGGGCTGTGGTGTGGGGATGAGTACCTTTGCCCTACAACAGATTTATCCCCAGGCAACTATGACGGGTGTAGACTTATCGCCTTATTTTCTAGCTGTTGCCGAATATAAGTCCAAACAGCATCATACAGAAATTAACTGGAAACACGCGGCGGCTGAAGCGACAGGTTTACCGGATGCTTCCTATGATTTAGTCTCTATCTTCTTGGTATTCCACGAATTACCCCAAACGGCGGCAAAGGCAATCCTACGGGAGGCACGGCGGTTATTACGTCCTGGTGGCTATCTTACCCTGATGGATATGAATCCTCAGTCTCAGGTGTATGCGACGATGCCAGCTTACGTTTTTACCTTATTCAAAAGCACTGAGCCTTACTTTGACGACTATTTTACCTTGGATATTGAGCAAGCGATCGCGGAAGCAGGATTCCAGCCACCAACTATCAAGCCGAATAGTCCCCGCCATCGGACAATCATTACCCAAGTCGAGACGTAGCACGCTACCTCTGAACCACCTAATCGTAGCAAAACTTAACATAAACCAATACTCGACATTCTTTCGAGGAGATCCCCGTCTCTGATAGACTTTTAGACTGGGGACAGTAAATAACACCAGGGAAAAACTAAGCAGTTGAGAGGAAAAGCTTCGTGCTAGAAACTACGCTAGGACTAGAAATTATTGAAGTTGTCGAACAGGCAGCACTTGCCTCTGCCAAATGGATGGGCAAAGGGGATAAGAACACCGCTGACCATGTGGCAGTCGAAGCCATGCGGGAGCGGATGAACAACATTCACATGCGGGGTCGCATCGTGATTGGCGAAGGGGAGCGAGATGAAGCCCCGATGCTGTATATCGGTGAACAAGTGGGCATCTGTAACCAACCGGATGCGAAGAACTTTTGTAATCCCGATGAACTGATTGAAGTCGATATTGCCGTTGACCCTTGTGAAGGGACGAACTTGGTGGCTTATGGGCAACCCGGTTCAATGGCGGTGCTAGCCATTTCTGAGAAGGGAGGGCTGTTTGCTGCACCTGACTTTTACATGAAAAAGCTAGCTGCGCCTCCTGCGGCTAAAAATCATGTCGATATCAATAAATCGGCAACAGAGAACCTGCAAATTCTCTCCGAGTGTCTGGATCGCGCAATTGAGGAACTTGTGGTCGTGGTCATGAAGCGCGATCGCCACAAAGGACTGATTGAGGAAATCCGCTCGGCTGGTGCGAGAGTTCGGCTAATTAGTGACGGAGATGTCTCTGCGGCTCTCTCTTGTGCCTTTTCCGGGACAAATATTCATGCTCTGATGGGTATTGGTGCTGCACCCGAAGGCGTTATCTCTGCTGCGGCGATGCGCTGTTTAGGAGGACATTTCCAAGGTCAGCTAATTTATGACCCAGCAACTGTACAGACGGGTTTGATTGGTGAAAGCAAAGAGGGGAACCTAGAGCGGCTCAAAGAAATGGACATTCACGACCCTGATAAGGTCTACAATACTCATGAGCTAGCTTCGGGTGACACCGTGCTATTTGCCGCTTGTGGGATTACGCCGGGTACTTTGATGGAAGGGGTACGACTCTTCCACGGGGGGGCACGGACTCAAAGTCTGGTTATTTCCACCCAGTCGAAGACGGCTCGATTTGTGGATACTGTCCATCTGTTTGATCAACCGAAGACCCTGCAACTGCGATAAATACTGTAAATTTATCCATTGTTTGTTGCAGGATTTCTCCGCCTCGAATTCTAGTCATCGAGAGCAGAGAAAAGCGTTAAAGCCAGAGTATAAGCAATGATAATGCTACTTACTCTGGCTTAGCGTTGATTAACGGGCAAATCGATTTCCCCCAGGTAAAAAATTTCATCTCTGAATCTGTGAACTTATGCCCAATTGTTCATCCCGTTCAGAAAAATTTCTCAATTTTCTTTATCTTTAAAAAAAACAAGCCTGATAGTTGACCCAACCCAACGACAGAGATTTGGAGAACACAATGAATATTGCAGTCGTAGGTTTAAGCCACAAAACAGCGCCCGTTGAAGTCCGGGAAAAACTAAGCATTCCCGAAGCCCAAATAGAAGGGGCGGTGCAACAACTCTGTAGCTACCCCCATGTTCAAGAAGTGGCGATCCTCAGTACCTGCAATCGCCTAGAAATTTATATTGTGGCGGCGGAAACGGAAAAGGGTGTTCGTGAAGTCAGTCAGTTCCTGTCGGATAACTCTCATGTACCCCTGCATCAATTACGCCCCCATTTGTTTATTTTGTTACATCAGGATGCGGTGATGCACCTGATGCGCGTCGCAGCGGGACTTGATAGTCTAGTCCTAGGCGAAGGACAAATCTTATCGCAAGTCAAGCATACCCACAAAATCGGTCAGCAATATAAGGGAATTGGACGCCTGTTGAATCGACTGTTTAAACAAGCGATTACCGCCGGAAAGCGAGTCCGCACCGAAACCAGCATTGGTACCGGGGCGGTTTCGATTAGTTCGGCGGCGGTGGAACTCGCCCAGATGGAAGTGCAAAACTTGGCGGCTTACCGAGTAGCAATTATCGGGGCTGGGAAGATGTCGCGTTTGCTGGTGCAGCACCTGCTTTCTAAAGGGGCTGAGTCAATTGCCATTATCAATCGCTCAACTCGACGGGCGGAAGAGTTGACAAAGCAGTTTGAGAATGCTCCGATAACGGTACATCCTTTATCTGAAATGATGGAGGTAATTCCGGAGTCGGATATGGTGTTTACGAGTACCAGTGCGACGGAACCGATTCTGAATCGGGCTAAACTGGAAGACCATCTTGATCCCAATCGCTCCTTAATGCTATTTGATATTTCCGTACCGCGTAATGTGGATGCTGATGTCAATGAACTTGAACAGGTTCAAGCCTTTAATGTGGACGACTTAAAAGCAGTGGTGGCGCAAAATACCGAAAGCCGCCGTCAGATGGCAATGGAAGCGGAAAACTTACTGGAACAAGAGGTAGAAGCGTTTGAGATTTGGTGGCGATCGCTAGAAACCGTGAGTACTATTAGTAGTCTACGGGAGAAAGTCGAAGGTATCCGGGAGCAGGAATTAGAAAAAGCCCTATCTCGCTTAGGTTCAGAGTTTGCCGATAAACATCAAGAAATCATCGAAGCGCTGACACGGGGAATTGTGAATAAAATCCTCCATGATCCGATGGTGCAGTTAAGGGCGCAGCAGGATATTGAAGCCAGACGCCAAGCGATGCAGACGCTGCAAACGCTGTTTAATTTAGAGATTGAAGAACAGTTTGGTTAAGCGTTAGACCTGAAGAAAATGGGGAGGGGGATACTGAGTAAATATCCTTCCTCTCTTTTTTTAGCTTATCCGGCGAGAAGCCCTACGCTCTAATCTTCGATTGAGCGTGGGATGAATCGCCAGTGAAAAAACTTGTTTTTTGGGGACAATATATACTTTATACTGCTATAATTATAGCAGGAGGTGATAGAAATTGAAGCG
>NZ_JAVKBY010000139.1:0-66910 GCF_040222985.1 Coleofasciculus sp. F4-SAH-05 | reverse complement strand
GGGAAAAACGCAGGTACTCATGTTGGTCGAGTCACAGTTAGAAAAACCGGGCAGTTTGATATTTCCACATCTATCCAGAAGCTTCAAATCATTAACCACAAATACTGCACACCAATCCATCGGCATGATGGCTATAGTTATACCACATAATCCACTTTTGTCCATTGATTTAATGACTAGAGGCGCACCGATCGCAAATTAATGGTAAATCAAACGATGAAGGCACACCGCTCAAAAAATGACTCAAGAAATGTAACACGCCAAGAGAAGAACAGCAGCAAGGATTCTTCCAGTGTTTCTGCCATGACAGCCCAAACAGAATCCACGTCTTCCGATTATAGTTCTGATTACGGTGGAGTTTTCTATCGTCCTGGTTCCTTGGTCGATAATGTGTCCCGTACCCTCCAACAAAAGAGCCGAGCAGCTACCCGCACCACAAGGACTCGCATTCATCCACAAATGCAGATTAGTCAACCGCAAGATCAGGATGAACAAGAAGCCGAAGCTATGGCAGAACAAGTGATTCAACAGATTGAATCTCCTGAGTCGGTACAACCGGAAATGGAAACGAATGTAGAACAGGTGAGCGCGGAAAACATACAACCGATACGACGAGAATCAGCCTTACACAGACAGTCTACTGATGATGGGGGAATGGAAGCGTCTCCGGAAGTAGAAGCAGCTATCGATCAGGAAAGCGGAAAAGGAATGCCCCTAGAATCAAATATTCGCGAGCAGATGGAGGAAGCTTTTGGAGTAGATTTTAGCCATGTGCAAATCCATACAGACAGTAATGCCCAGGCGTTGAATGACGCCATTGAAGCGGAGGCGTTTACTACTGAGCAAGATATTTTCTTTAACCAGGGAGCCTACAATCCGAGTAGTACAGAAGGAAAACATTTGCTGGCTCACGAGTTAACCCATGTCATACAACAAACGGGCTAAAGAGTTTCAAAATTCTTACAGGGTAAGGGTTTTAACCCCATTTATTTTCACAAATCATTTATACAAATTTTCCCGCTTCCTTCGTCTTCTAATTAGGTGGGTTGACTGGACAAAAAACTCGGGCATGGCATCTGGCTATAGTGCCTTTTTTGCTCATCATACAGGAAGAAATTCAGGCAGATCTGATAGTCAGCTGAAGTGTTTTAATTTTTGTAAAGTCATACAACCAAAGACTTGCACAAATCAGAAAATTCCCTTAAGCTTATTCCTATTAACTATTGAACTGTAAGTAGCAAAGTATCTTAGTAACACCCTGGAGAATAACGATGAAATCACGGGCATCAAGATCGAAAGGAAACTCAAGGAAAACCAGTCGCCAAGAGAGCAGCAAAGGCAGCAGTGCGACCAGTTCAGCGTCCACCCCAGCCAAATCAGACTCTACCTCTTCTGATTCTGGTAGTTCTCTGCGTGGCCTTAGTTCCATGATTGGTAATGTCTCCAAAACTCTGCAAAAAAGGCAAAACACACGATCAATACAGCGCTTACCCGCAGGTAAAGCAGGTGGTACTCCCTTTTCAAATCCGGGCAAGGAGGGGGATTTACAGGTAGGGAGCAGTACTCAAAGGATCTCTAACTTGGAGGCAAAGGTCAAAGAATGTTGTTCATAAAAGAGCTGAACAAGGAAACCCTGGCAACGCAAACTTGGCGTTGCTGCTCTAAGGGATGAAGTCATACTATCAATTTTCTGAAAGCTGGCTATTCTGCACTTTCATAGAATTAGACTAAAACCACCAATGTTGAGAGTGATCGCTATAAGAAAAGCAACTGTCAATATATCTCAAAGCTATATCTCAAAGCATTGATGGCTAAGATTTTCTGCTTTGTGCAGCAAGTTCTAGTTAGCGTCACTGCAATTGCTGCTTCACCCAGTTACGAAAATTACGAGTGCAGGTTATTTCCCCAACGTTGCGACTCTGTTGGATAAACCGGGGGATTTCCCTAACTGCAACAGGGAAAAAAACAGCGCTATGACTTGACTCTAAATATTCTCCGGATTCAAGTCTATAGATTCGCAACACGCTCCCGTTATAACGCCAAAATTCAGGAATCCCCATTGCTGCATAAAGTTGAAGCTTATTAACCTTAGATCGAGAGTATTCTACCTCTAATACCAAGTCTGGAGGTGGATCAGAAGCTAAGTCAATTTCTTGTTTATCCCGTACCAAGAACTCATTTTCAATGTAGTAGCTGCTGTCTGGTTCGCCTCCACATTCCAAATCATCTCGTGTCAACGTTAATGAACCCGTTCGTTTAACCTCCAAGCCCAACTCTTCGCAAAGTACAATAACTAAGCCTTCAATGAATCGGTTCGAATTTTCATGAGCCATTAGTGGAGTCATTATTTCGACCATTCCAGAGTTATATGCTAATCGGGTTAATCGCTCAGAACCCATTTCAGTCAGCATTATTTTAAAGGTTTGCCAACTGATATTAAAAAGCAAGGTTCTCTGCTCGGCTAGCGTTATTGTCGTAACCATAGGATAAAACCCATTTTCTACTAAGATACCACAAGAGTCAGAAGTCAGCGCGAAGCGCTATACCTTTGAAAGGCGAGCGCAACCAGGATAATTAATAAACTCAACACAGACCTCAATCCTTACTCGTAGTCTAAACTCCAGTTTATAGAAAAAACCAGCTCACAATCGTATATCTTTCGCCATGGGTAACTGGTTCAACCTCATGCATAAGATGGGAGGGAAAAGCAATCAATAAACCCGTTTCACTGCTTATCGGAAAACCCCACTGTGCCCAACGTGGATCTTTCAGCAAACCATAGAAGACTAAAGCTCCCCCACCATAGCAATCGGGGTGAGGTTCCTCTGCTTCTTGATTCAGAAATATAACAACAGACACCCGACGCTTTTGTAACAGCTCGGGTGCATCCGTTGCCATGTTACTATCCTGGTGGGGTAAATAAAAACCACCCTGACTGTAAAACAAGAAATTTACTCCTTCACAGGCAGTGAGTTCTACAGAGAAATGACTTTCCAATCTGGGCTTAAGCGCCATTAAACGACGTTTGACCAACAATTCTGTCGATTCTGAAACTCCAGCATACTCAGTTTTGCGGACTGTCTCATCGACGACCCAATTTTCATCATCACGAACCTCTCCTGATTGCCAATCACTCGTTGAGCGAACTTGCTCTCGAATTCTCCGGCATAGTTCAGGATCAAAAAAATTCTTGACGACAAGTAACCCCAAACGAGTGAAGACACTTAATTTATCCGTAGGTTGATCAATGCTTCTTGGCTCACTTATTCTGTTCATGTATCATCTACCTTAAGTAGGTTGGTGGAAATAAACTCCTTGAAAATCCTAACCATTCTCTCAAGATGAGAGAACTAAATTATCGGTGTCATCAGTGTATGAATAAGCTCTCACCTCCCTACCCCCATCTGGACAATAAATCTGTGAAATCAGTGTTTTGACGAATAACGATAAGATCCATTACCTATAATTGTTCCCACCTACTTATCTATGGAAACATCCCTAATGTCACTCTGGCGACTGGAAAACTTTAACAATCTGCTCCATGACCTTGAGCGTATCCGTCAATATCTAGAAAATACCCTTGAAGGCACAGAGCAGCCCCCACTCGAACCTAAACCTTTTTCACCATCCTATACCCTAGATGTACTGTGTCAACGCTTCGCGCTCTCCTCATTTGAACGGGATGTCCTGCTTCTGTGTCTGGGATTTGAAATCGAGCCTTCTTTTGCCGAATTATTTGCCAAAGTTCATGGCGATGCTCAAAAAAATTATCCCACGCTGGCTTTATGTCTTTCCTCTTTGCCAGAAGCCAGTTGGTCAGTCTTGTCGCCTCTTTCCCCCTTACATTCCTGGCAATTAATTGAATTATCTGCCAGTTATCCGGCTTCTCTGTCTCGCATTGCTCTAGATCAGCGCATTCTCTGTTATCTCTTAGGCGAAGACGCCGATGATCAGAAATTGGCTGGTATCGTCAGTACCGTACCGACTGGTATAGCGACTCTGGTTCTCTCTCCCTCCCAAGAACAGATTGTCGAGCAATTAGTCGCCAGCATCTCAGAATCCTCCCCCGACACTTCTGTGTTGCAACTCTCAGGTGGGGAATTGTCCGCCAACTATCGCATGGCGTTAGAAATTGCCAATCGCTTAGGCTATAGCTTACACGTCATGTCGGCGGATTCCCTTCCCTGCCAAACCCAGGAACTGCTGACTATCAAACAACGCTGGGAACGAGAAGCTTGGTTAACCGATCGCTTTCTGCTTCTCGATTGTGATCATCTCTCGGACAATGATTCCTCATCTGTGTCTACATTTGTGGAAAATCTGCGGACTCCAGTTCTATTGAGTGGCAGAGAACGGATCAAAACTAAACTCTATCCAGTTCACTGCTTTGATGTTCCCCCCCTCAGTTCACAAGAACAGCGGGTGATCTGGTCAACTCATCTGGGTGCTTACAGCAACCACCTCAACGGACATCTAGATCAGCTCGCCTCTCAGTTTAACCTCAGCTCATCCTCCATTCAAGCTGCCAGCGATCGCTATAAAATTGCCGCCTCAGTCTCGGAAAATGGGCAAACGCCTGCAAACCCTGACCTATTATGGGATTACTGCCGTCGCCAAGCGCGTCCTCGCCTAGATGACTTAGCCCAACGCCTTAACTCTACTGCTGTCTGGGACGATTTAGTGATTCCTGAACAACAGCGCCAGATTCTGGCGGATATCGCCACCCACTTGAAACACCGTGCCAAAGTTTACCAAGAGTGGGGTTTTGCGGGTAAAGGAAGTCGTGGCTTAGGGATCAGCGCCCTATTTTACGGTCAAAGCGGTACGGGGAAAACCATGGCAGCAGAAGTCCTAGCTAATCTCTTTCATCTTGACCTCTACCGCATTGACCTTTCGGCAGTGGTGAGTAAATATATTGGCGAGACGGAAAAAAACCTACAGCGTATCTTTGATGCCGCTGAAACTGGAGGGGCAATTTTACTCTTTGATGAAGCGGATGCAATTTTTGGCAAACGCACCGAGGTTAAAGATAGCCATGACCGCTACGCGAATGTGGAGATTAGTTATTTGTTACAACGGATGGAAGCCTATCAGGGACTTGCCATCCTTACCTCCAACCGCAAAGAAGATATCGATACCGCCTTTATGCGCCGGATTCGGTTTGTGGTGCAGTTTCCCCTCCCCGATGCCGCCTCCCGCAGCGAGATTTGGCGGCGTATCTTCCCCCCACAAACTCCGACCCAGGGGCTAGATTACCAGAAACTGGGACAACTCAATCTTCCCGGAGGCAACATCCGCAATATTGCCCTGAATGCGGCGTTTCTAGCGGCTGATGCCAATGAACCCGTGATGATGAAACATTTGCTGCAAGGGGCACAACGGGAATGTTTCAAGTTGAAGCGATTGCTGAGTGATGAAGAAACCAGAGGATGGACTTAAGCTGAAGGGTTTTGAACTGTTGCGGGCAAAATTGTAGAAAATTGTAAATGAAGGCTGGAAACAAGAGGTTAATCTGGGCAAAGGTCATAATCAAAAGTTTGTGAATATTCCTCATGCTAAGTTAATCGACCAGATTACCTATAAGTGTGAATTAATAGGCATCAAGGTAGTCATTCAAGAGGAAAGTTATACTTCAAAAACATCAGCCTTAGACTTAGAGGCTCCCTATCGCCAAAATCAGAATATTTCTTGCTGCATTCACATCCCTACCCTGCTTCTCCAGCCATTTGCAAGACACGAGAATAAAGGCGATCACTCACCCAAAAATTGGCTGTTCTAATCAACTCATCTAATAGGGGTTTAACCTGTGTAATCAACCCTCGATATTTCGCCTCGATTAAAATCCCCAACACCCCAGTAAACTGAATCTGATACTCGGCGGCAATTGTTCTGCCTAACTCCTCATCAATTAATAACCAATCGGCATCTAGTTCAACCGCCAAAGTAATCGCTTCCGCCTCTCCAACATCCAACTTATCTTGTAGCAACCTCACCTGTTCCTGATTCACCGCCGAACGGACAGAAATCCACGCCAACGTCTGAACTTCACGACATCCAGGTATCGAATCCCCTGCGCCCGTCAGTTCCTGATAAACTCTCTCAGGAATAATGATATCCCCATAGAGTTGCTGCAATAAAGACAAATGTCCGACAGCCGCCAGATTAGTAATAGGAGATGTATCACTAATAACAATCACAATCGTCCGGCTGCTCGTAAATTGCTTAAATCTGTCTCAAAATCCTCCACATCATAGTGAATCGGAATCTGACGAGACGCTAATTCGTGCTGAAACCGAATCCGGGACATCCCTAGCAAATGACTTGCCTTAGCCAGACTGATTTTTTTCTGCTTAAATAGCAGCAGAACAATTTCTAAGAGGAAATCAGGTTCAGATAATCCACTTGCTCTAATAATTTCATCAGAAATAACTAAACTCATCGGCTTGCTTGTCCTCCTACTTTCCAGTCATTTTAATTCAGATGTAACCCGCTGTTCGGGAGTCAAAGAGTCGATTTAACCCGTTCAACCTCTGTTTGACGCCCTCTCCATACGACGGACAAGAAAGCAGCATAGCGGTTTCCAGTTCTTCCTCATCCGCAATCCTAATCATCTCACAGAGACTGGCGCTAACACTTTGATGACCCTGAGATGGTTTCCCCTCAACACCTCGGCTTCGCTCGGTGTTGACCCTGAGCGGAGCCGAAGGGTCAAGCATAGACACAACTCGCGCCGCCTCAGAATTAGGACGAAGTAATGCGATCGCACCCCCTTGACTATTGGCACACAGCCTTAACTTGTCACCAATGCTCAATCGCCTGTTGCAGCGTCGCTTTATGAACAGAAGACTCAACAGCTAGTTTCCAGGGATGCAAGATTCGTCGCCAACCATTCCTCCACCGTAGCCGCCACCTTACCCGATACAACATCACGCCAAGCCTGACGCTGTGGGGAATGTCCATCCTGCTTACACCATAGTGCGATCGCATTCGATAAGTCTTCCACCTGATCCGGTAACGCTTTAATTAACTCAGCCAAATCCACCAAATCTTGAGCCGAAAAAAGCTCTCGTTGCTCCTGTAAAAGTTCAATAAAAGCCAGAACATTCTGTCCAGAGAAGGACTGCATAGCTTGTTGAACCACTTCCCCAGGTAAATCCAATCCCTCCGCAATCATCTCCCAACTCAAACCTAACTGCATCATGCGAGGTATCGCTTCTAACTTGGCTTTGAGTTGACCTTTCTGTCTGCCTTCCTGTAAACCTTCCTGTAAACCTTCTTGCTTCGCTTCTTGATAAACCTTAGTTTGTTTAAGTTCACTTAACCCTAACATCGCTTCTATCTCCTTCCTACTTTTTTGCGGTAATTTGTAAACAATGATGGTTTCTATTAAATCAATCAGTCCACGTTTAGTTTTCTGATCAACTATAGGTTTCGGCTTGTTCTCTGGGCTGGTTAATTAGTTCAAAGAAGATACTGGGAAACCCTTTAAACAGGCTATAAAAAATGGTGTCGGTTTTCACTTTCTCCTTGGGCAAATCTCACACAGTTGACACTTGATACTGTGCCGCCCCGGAACCGGAAAATTCCTATCACCACCATCTTGACAAATTCAGCAACTTATGAAAAAGACAGAAACGACAGCGCGATCGCACTGAAAAGTTTCTATTAGCAGTTGGTTGTAGTTTGAGATTCTCGGCAGTCTAAATGATTTGTGAACAAAAATGAGTCCGAAAAGCTGATCCAGCAAGGATTGCCATTTCACAACTGATTTGGACAGAATTTATAAATTAAGTTTTGTGAAAATGGTTTTATTTTCTCCTTGTTTATGTCATTATATTTTTAATCTGTTTAAAACTCAAAAGCTTTTGGGCGCACCCGATATTTTTTGGAAAATATCAGCGATTAGCAGGGGTAGATCAAGAGGAGTATGTCAGTTTGGCACACATATTATTGTAGGTTGGGTAGAGCGACAGCGAAACCCAACAAGCTGGCGATGGCGTTGGGTTTCGGTACTTGTATATGGCACAGCTGATTCAGCAACACGACTCCGAAAGAGACACGTTTACTGAGACAGTATTTCAATGATTGATCATGTTTTCACCTTCCTTAAAGATCAACTCAATAGCTACCTCAAAGTCAAAACTGGGGTGGAAGGCTTCGAGGTTGTCTTTGTTCAGGAAAGGACGCCCAGAGAGATTACCTTGCCGAAAGAAGCACTCTCGGCTGTACTGGTAAATATCGAAGAAGAGCGAACCTTTCGCTCTGGAGCCGCTTATCAACATCAACGGGACATCACTGCCCTACCGACTAAGACTCTGCTCCCCCATCTGTTGTACTTGAATCTTTATGTCCTGTTCATCGCCAACTTTACTAATTACAGTCAGTGTTTAAAGCTTTTATCTCTGGTTATTTCCTTTTTCCACAGTCATCGGATCTTTGAATCTCAAAATTCTCCAGCGCTCAGTTCCGACATTCAAAAATTGACCCTTGAACTGGTTAATCTGCCCTTTAAAGAAGAGAAAGATATTTGGAGTCTTTTGGGGAATCCTTATGTGCCTTCTGTTCTTTATAAAGTCCGGATGGTTGTCTTTGAGGATATCGACTCTTTAGACGTTGGCGCTGATATAACGAATATTGATGTATTTCCGGCTTCAATGTGATTCAGGGGTGAACATCGACGAATAAATGGATGGTTTCAATGAATTACCAAGGACTGTTTGAAGTGAGTATCATTCACGACTATTACCAGAATAAGGTTTGCCCTGACCTCAACATTGAGCCGACTCCAGAATGTCGTCAAATCCTCGCGAGTCATCGTCTGCTGGTGAAAAATAAAGTGAATGGGATTCAGGTTATCGTCCCCGTGACTGAGACGGGTCAACCCTGGCTGGAATTGACGGATGATTTGGTGTTTACCTTCCTCTTAAAAATCAAAAATCCCAGCTTTCTTGACTTTACTCATATTAATGCTAAATTTACTAGGGCACCAAATGAACGTTACATTTATTGGTTTAGCAATCAAACAATTACTGGAATCGGTCTATCCAGTTTAGAGAGTAAATTATACGACCCCAAAACAGCTGAACCGAAACTGCCGCCTCAAGACCGGAATAATTTGGGAGTCATCACGATTTACAATAATTCATCCCTGCCAAAAGTATTCCTACAGAAGGGTTCAACCCCAACCAGTGAATACCAAATTTACTGGCAATCTAAACGGCAACATTGGTACTACTATCTAATCACTGAACCCGAAACAAATGGTGATGTTTTTTTGATTGCAGATGCCGCAGATGCCAGAGCCGAAAAAATCAAGTTTACAAAAAATGAAATCAATCAATCAGATCGGGATCAATTGTATCATGTATTTACTGAGCGATTTGCCGGAAAGCAATTATATTTATTTAGTTCAGAAACAGAAATTAATTGTCAGGAAAAAGGACGAAAACACATTCAATTGTTAAAACAAAAGCAAAATGAAAAAAGTAAGCCCACCGTATGGATCAACCATTTACCCAACCCGCCGAATCGGACGGGGATTCAAGTGATTAATGCCCTCAAATTCGTATAAGTTCTGAAAAAATAAAGCAATGACAAGTTATAAAACACCCGCTGTATATGTTGAAGAAATCAGCACATTTCCACCTTCCGTTGCTGAAGTCTCAACCGCAATTCCTGCGTTTATCGGCTACACCGAAAAAGCCGATCGCGTTACTCCAGGCGATCTGACGAATAAGCCGACTCGGATTAGTTCCATGTTGGACTATGAAACGCTGTTCGGCAAAGCAGAAGCCACCCCGTTGACGATTCCGGTCGATTCGCCTCCCGATACTCCTCCTGCTGATAGTACCCCTGAGCCAATTCCTCCCTTCAATCCCCCTGATGTTAACTATTTCATGTACTATGCCTTGCGCCTCTATTTTGATAATGGGGGGGGAAGTTGTTACATCGTCTCTGTGGGAAGTTACAGTGATTCCGCGACGAAAAATAAGGATGATTTTATTAAAGGATTAGAGGTATTAAAAAAAGAAGATGAACCGACTTTAATTCTGTTCACAGATGCCGTGAATTTACCCACCGTGCAGGATTATCACGACCTTTGTCAAGCGGCGTTGGCTCAATGTAATGAATTGAAGGATCGGTTTGCAATTTTTGACGTTAAACATAGTTTGGAGCCTGCGGGTGGCGTAGAAACCCTAAAAATTGCCGAAGAAGTCCAGGCATTCAGAGATAATATCGGTACTGAAGATTTGAAATACGGTGCGGCTTACTATCCTTATTTGCAAACCTCGATTAATTACTATTACACGGATGATTCCGTGACTATGGCAGATAGTAAAACGCTGACAGAGAATAAAGGAAAAACTGAATTCTATAACCGAGTTAAGGCAGAACTGGCGAAAAAACGAGTCGTCTTACCTCCCAGTGCAGGGGTGGCGGGAGTGTATGCTAGTGTAGACCGCGATCGCGGTGTTTGGAAAGCCCCAGCTAATGTTAGTTTAGCCTCGGTTATTGGTCCGACGCTGAAGATTAATAACCAGGAACAGGAAAATCTGAATATTGAACCCACCAGTGGTAAATCCATCAACGCGATTCGCAGTTTTACCGGGAAAGGAACCTTAGTCTGGGGAGCAAGAACCTTAGCGGGGAATGATAATGAATGGCGTTATATCCCGGTTCGCCGCTTGTTCAATTTGATTGAAGAATCCATTCAGAAATCCACGTCCTTTGTCGTGTTTGAGTCGAACAACGCCATTACCTGGTTGAAAGTTAAAACCATGGTTGAAACCTATTTAGAGGGATTGTGGCGTCAGGGGGCATTAGCTGGACCTACACCGGAACAGGCATTTTTTGTGAATGTCGGTTTGGGTAAAAGTATGACCACCCAGGACATTTTAGAAGGTCGCCTAATTGTGGAAATTGGTATTGCCGCTGTTCGTCCGGCTGAGTTTATTATTTTGCGATTCTCCCATAAATTGCAAGAAGCGTAAGTTAAAACACTGATTTCACGGATTTATTGGAGAGATGGGGGTAGGGAGGTGAGAGCTTATTCACACACTGATTACACCGATCATTTAGTTCTCTCAAAATGAGAGAATGATTGGGATTTTCAAGGAGTTTATTTCGTCATTCGTCATTTGTCCGTTCAATACCCTAAGGAGTCACAACTGTTATGGCAACGTCCATCCAAGATATCAAAGATAAATATCCGATTCCAGTATTCTACTACCGAGTCACGATCGCGGGAGAAGATTCGGTCGCCTTTTCCGAGGTATCTGGGTTAAACATTAACTACGAAACCATCAGTTATCGCGATGGGATGAGCTATCGCGATGGATCTAAGCTAATGCCAGGAATGCCCGCTGACGTTACCCTAACCCTCAGCAAAGGTGTTGTCAGACGAGACAATTATTTCTTTAAGTGGATTAGTACCGTTCAATTAAATACGGTAGAAAAGCGCGATTTGAGGGTGGACTTATTAGATGAGACGGGTGAAGCGGTTGTCTCTTGGACAGTGACGGATGCTTTTCCCCATCAACTTGATGCGCCCACATTCAATGCCACAAATAATGAAGTTGCCATTGAAACGTTGGGACTTATAGCAAGTAGTCTGAAAATAGATTATCCTGGATAAGCAATAAAATTGCGATAAATAGTCGGACAAAAGAAAACAGCACACCAACTAAGTTTTGAAAACAAGCCTCAAACCCTTACAAAGGACAAATGACAAAGGACGAATGACGATCTCCACCGTTCACGTTAATTATGTCCACCTACTTATATGCCTGATCCTCCAACTATCCCAGAACTTCCGAATGACCAAATTCCGCCCATCGGGAGTCACTTTATGGTTGTCTTTTTCATCGCTGGAGTTGTGCCGAATCCTTTGGATATTCGCTTTCAAACGGTGTCCGGTATTTCTTCTACCATTGAGACTGAACAGGTAACAGAGGGCGGTGAAAATCTGTTTACACATCGCTTGCCGAAACGGGTCACTTATCAGAACTTAGTTCTCAAACGAGGAATGGTCAAGGGTTCCCCCCTAAATATCGAATTCGGACTGGCTATGGATTTAATGAAGTTTTCACCCAGTAATGTTTTGGTGATGCTTCTCAATGAAAAAAGTAATCCCCATGCCAGTTGGTTATTTAAGAATGCCTATCCAGTAACTTGGACAGTATCTGACCTGGATGCCACTAAAAATGCAGTGGTTATCGACACCATGGAATTAGCCTATACACGCTTTCAAAATCTGAGACTTTAACTATGCCAGTAGAAATTAAAGAATTAATTGTTCGCGCCACGATTGTTGAGTCAAATCCCACTCATTCTCTCTCCCCCAGGGGAGCAGGTGCTCAGGAAACAGACGCCATTGTGACGGCTTGTGTCGAACAAGTCTTGAAAATATTAGAACGAAAAAAAGAACGGTAAGGGGAAACCATGCTCAAAAACCTCTTCAAGTTAGAAAAGCTCAAAATCTATGTCTATAAAGACAAAAAACAAATTGGCGTGCCTCAAGATACCTTTGAGGTCATGTTTAACCCGGAATCGTATTCGCTGAAATATGAGAATAAATATCAAGAGCATCAAGGGATGAATACCAGTGGGTCATCCCTCAAATACGCCCTGAGTAAACCAACCCATCTCTCTTTAACCTTAATTTTAGATGGAACAGGTGTTACCCCTGGCGGACGGAAGGATGTCTATAAAGAAGTGAATCGCTTCCTAACTTTAACCACGCACATGGATGGGGAGACTCACGAGCCAAAATCTCTGAAAATTGAATGGGGCGACCTGATTTTTAATTGTCGGTTGGGTTCAGTTGACATTAAATATACCTTGTTCAATCGCAGCGGACAACCCCTGAGAGCCGAGTTACAAACCGAATTTGCTGGAGATATTGAAGATTCCAAGCGAGTTAAACAAGAAAATAAGAATTCCCCAGATTTAACCCACAAACGAATTATCAAAGCCGGAGATAATTTACCGCTTATGGCAAATCAAATCTATGGTGATCCCGCTTACTACATCCAGCTTGCCGCTGCCAACAACCTGAATAATTTCCGCAAATTAAACGTTGGCACTTCAATCAGTCTGCCGCCGACAACCAAGTGAACCAATCATGAATGGCGTGATCACAGCAACAATTTTGAGTGATGGGAACGAAATGGACTCGGAGTATCACCTCATGTCCATTGATATTATCAAAGCGGTGAATAAAATTCCCAGCGCTCAACTGATTCTGTTGGATGGGGACGCCGCAAAACAGGAATTTAAAATTAGCGATACTGAGTTTTTTAAACCGGGAAAAGAACTGGAAATTAAGCTGCGATATGAAGACAACGCTAAAGATGAAGCCACGGTTTTTAAAGGAATTATTCTCAGACACAGCCTACAAGCCGATCAAAATCGCTCCCTACTCACTATTGAGTCAAAAGACGCCGCCTTTAAACTCATTCCCAAGCGCAAAAGTACAGTTTTTCGGGATATGACTGACAAGGACATTATTGAAAAAATTGTCCAATCAGCAGGCTTACAGATTGAATCCGTGGCAACAACCCAACCTCAGCATAAGGAAATGGTGCAATTTGGCTGTACTGACTGGGATTTTATTGTCTCTCGTGCCGATGTGAATGGTCATTGGGTATTAGTTGATGATGGCAAAGTAACGGTTATTGAACCCAATCTCCAGGGGGCGGCTGAACATAAATTTGAATATGGAATTAGCGAGATTTATGACTTTGAAATGGAAGCGGATAGTCGTTTTCAGTATGAATCCGTAGAAAGTACGGCTTGGGATGTCAAAAATCAAGACTTATTTCAAGCCAAAACCGCTCCCGAATTTTCCCTGAGTCAAGGTAACTTAAATCCGGGGGAATTAGCTCAAGCCATTGATGCTGACACCTGTCAATTACTGTTTTCTGGTCAATTAGATGAACAAGAAGTAGAGGCGTGGGCAAAGGCGAAAATGGTCAAAAGTCGCCTCTCTTTGTTGAAAGGTCGGCTGACAGTTCCTGGCTTGGCTAAGATTAAACTAGGTGACATCATCGAAGTCGCCGGAATTGGCAAACGATTTAATGGCAAAACCTTAGTCACCGCCATCCGTCATCAAGTGACGCTAGGGGGATGGCAAACCAATATTCAATTTGGCTTATCTGCTGACTGGTTTTCCCAAAATGAGGATATTATTGAGCCGCCAGTCGCTGGACTAATTCCCGCCATTAACGGTTTACAAATCGGCGTTGTAGATAAGTACGAAGATGATCCAGATAAACAGTTTCGGGTTAAAGTGAAAGTTCCATCCATTGAAACCGATGGCGTTATTTGGGCAAGATTAGCGTCTCTAGATGCGGGTAATGAACGCGGCATCTTTTTTAGACCGGAGGAAGGAGATGAAGTGATTCTCGGCTTTGTCAACGATGACCCCAGACAAGCAGTTATTCTGGGGGCAATGCATAGTGAAAAAAACGAATTGCCATCAGGATTGGAGGTCAATCAGGAAAATTATCGGAAAGGTATTGTCACTAAGGAATCATTACAAATTATCTTTGATGATGAAGATAAATTTATCGAAATTAGTACACCGAATGGGAATTTGTTACGATTGTCGGATCAAGATAAAGGAATTTATTTAGAAGATGAAAATGGAAATACAATCACCATTGATGATAAGGGGTTTAAAATTAAATCGGATCAAGATATTATTATTGAAGGCAAAAATATTACGATAAAAGGCTCAAAAGTAGATGTAAATTAAATGGAACTCAATACTTCTTTCTTAGGCACAGGATGGAGCTTTCCACCCACATTTAATCAGGAGACAGCCGCCGTTGAACTGGTATCTGACGCAGAAGATGTTCGGCAAAGCCTGGAAATTATCCTATCCACTCAACCGGGAGAACGAATCATGCACCCTGACTTTGGCTGTGAACTGAATCAGTTTCTGTTTGAGGAAATCACTCAGGGATTAATCACGGGAATTAAAGGGATTATTGCCGATGCCATCTTATATCATGAACCGCGAGTAGACCTGGAGGCAATTGATATTTCGGAAAGCGCGGATCAGGTGGGATTATTGTTTATCAGTATTAACTATCTGCTTCGCACCACGAACTCTCGATTCAATTTAGTCTATCCCTTTTATTTACAGGAAACCACGAATTTACTTAATGCTTAATTTTCATAGATTGAAACCGTAAAGTTTTATTCACAAAGCCCATGTCTGATTTAATCGTTATCGATGGTGATCAAGCAGAATTTAATCCCAGCTTTGGCTTGGCTACTGTCGTGGTGAGATTGGGTGAAATTAAAGGAACGGGTCACTCTAGCTTACAGGGAAAAAAGGTTTGTATTGTTGGCGATGAAACCTCTGTGTCTGTGCCGGGATGTATTTATATCACACCGATTTACTCACTTCCAGGAATAGGGACGCTAAAAATTGATGTCTTAGGAGATGACCAAATTGCCCAGAAAACCAATAGCGTTGGCACGCCAATGATTCTCAAAGGAAGCACCTTTATTGCTAAATTTGAGGTACAAACTCCAGCGTTTACTCCTCCCCCGATTTCAGTTCCTGACGCTGTTCCTCAATATTCAGGAATTGGCAGTTTTATTACCACGAACACTAAATGGCGAGGAACCTAAATTAAGGCAGGAGTCAATAGGCAATAGGCAATAGAGTTTTCTTGACAAAGGACAAATTATCTTGATAGAGAACAAACTTATCGGTGTAATCAGTGTATGAATAAGCTCTCACCTCCCTACACAAATCTCTCCAATAAATCCGTGAAATCAGTGTTTTAACCAATGATAATGAATAAACAAACTAACCTATTCCGAGATGGCATCAGTCAGCGCAATCGATTACTCAGAACCCTAGAACCAGACTATGTTTCTGTCGATGAACGTTCTGAGGCAGATTTACTCACCTTTATTCAAAAGTATGCGGCAACACTGAACTACTACGACGAATCGAATCATCCCCAAGGAAATTGGTCTCCCTTTTTTGCGGGTGATATTCAGAAAATGGTCGCCTATATAAAAAACCCGGAAAGCTTTGACGATGATGAATCAGTACGGCGGAAATTGTCCCAACCTCATCTCGTCCTATTATTCGCATTTTTGCAGTTATTGCGCTATCCCCAACAGCAGTTTAATCAGCTCACCCAAAGACATCTAGAGTTTTACTATAAAGAGGTATTAAAATTAACTGAAAAAGATGAGATTCCCGACAAAATACATACAATTTTTGAATTAGCGGCTGATCAAACCGTCTATCGACTCCAACCTGGCACATTACTCAAAGCCGGTCAAGATAGTCAAGGAATTGATCTCAATTATGCCATTGATGAAGAAGTCGTTCTCAATCAAGCCCAAATTGCCAGTATTAAAACCTTGTCGGCGGTAAAAACCTATACTGATCTCAGGAGTATTCATCAGCAGGGGAATCAAGACAACAATAGTTTTGAACAGATGCTGAAATGGGCGGTAGGTGATCCCAATCAAGGCGATTCCCTTCCTGATTTGGGGACAACCCCTGTTGATATTACTGTTCTCAATACGCTTTACCAAACGATTAGCAATCAACTTGTCGGACAAATCGCTGACGAGCAAAAAAACTATATTCTCGAACAACTATTTTTTGCCACAATTGACGATTTTAAATACTGCTTAGAAATTAACGCCAGACAAAACAGCACCGGAACGTCACAGAGCAAACCTCCGTTAGAGTCAGAGTGGGAGCAGGTTTATTCCCTAATTGAAAAAGCCTATCGCAAAAAAATTAACCGCAAACGACGTCAAGTTCTCAACTCAGCTCATCGAAATGCTGGTTTTGATAGTATGATGCGATTGGCGTTGGGTACTCCTAATCCGGGCGATTCCCTACCCGAAATGCCCAGTGGCTATGATAATCTGGAGCAGATACGGAGTAATCTGGATGAATTGAATCCCGATTTGTTTGTGGTTCGCTATGTCAAAGAACAACTGTATATGAGTGTCGAAGATTTCCGTAAGATTATGGAAATCAAAGGAAATGCAACGGACATTGATGACTCAGCTTGGCAAGAAGTTTACCGCCTCTTAGAAAAGGCACAAGCCAAGAAACAAAATTTTACTTATCCGGCGATTGGTAAAAAGGAAATCCAAAGAATTGAAGCAACTTCTATCCTGGAATCAGCCGCTGAATCCGAAACAGAGTTACAACGGTTTTCTCCGTTTACTTCGGTAACTCCATCTCAAACAACCTCTCTAGGTTTTGCGATTACCTCTCCTCTTTTAATCCTCAAGGAAGGGACACGAAAAATTACCCTGTTTTTAGCCTGTAAAGCGAATACCTTAAATCGAGAGGAACTAGAAAAGATTATCAAAGACACAAACCCGTTTGAGATTTACCTGAGTACGGATCAAGAATGGATAACACCGTCATCAATTACATTACAAATCAGGGATGTAATTCTCGAAGAACCCTTAAAATCGTATACGAATCAACAAATCACTCTGAATACGGCTACCGTTGACGGGGATAATTTGACCCGTGTCACCCTCTCCAGTGCGACTTTGCCTCCCGAAAATGGCGGGGAGAGCGTTGTGGTTTTTGACGATGGTCGCGTCTTTAAAATTATAGAACGAATCAGCGATCGCGAAGCCACGGTGGAAGCCATCGGTTTGATGCCAAATCATACGGCTACTCGGATTAATCTGTATTCTGCTGCTGCGGTTTACCTGGACAGTTTACACTTTCAGCTAACCGTTGATTCTACATTACCTGCTATCCTACCGCCTCAACCCGATGCGTCAACGGTTAGTCTGGATACCCCCTATCCCGTGATTAAACTGGTGTTAAAAAATCGGGTCAAAGGGGATACAGGGGCAGAAACCGTGAGCGACTATGAACTCCTGAAATCCATTCGCTTAGACAAAGTAAACCTCCAGGTTGAAGCAGAAACGGTACAGGATCTGCAACTCCGCAACGATAATTCAATCCTGAATCCCAAAAGTCCATTTAAACCCTTTGGCAGTAATCCGAAAGTTGGCTCTGGTTTTTACATTGCCAACTCAGAAATTAGTAGTAAAAAATTAGATCGTCTGGCGCTGAATATCACCTGGATGGGACTTCCAGAGGATTTTGCCAGCCATTACCAGGCGTATACTCAGGTGGGGTTAGTCAATCCCGCGATCGCGAATAATAGTTTTAAAGTTAGTTGCAAGGTTTTCAACAATCGAAATCAGTACCTAATTGGCTCATCTCAGCCCATTTTTAGCCAAAATGGTAGCGCATTGAGTTCGACGCTTCAGCTTGATTATCCCAGTTTAACGATTGACGCTTATACCTTCAACCCTTCAGCACTAGAAACCGAGACAGACGATCCTTTTGAGCAAACCCGATATTTCAAACTCGAACTAGAAAGCCCGAATTTTGGACATGAGATTTATCCCTTGGTGATGACAAAAGTAGCGTTATCTACGGATAATGCCATCAAATCTCTCACCGTTTATCAACCCTACACACCCGAAATTAAAGCCCTATCGCTCGACTATACAGCCTCCGTCGAGATTGATTTGACTGTGGCTCAAACAGCCAGCCGCGTCTTTCAACTCAACCCCTTTGGTTATGTGCAACTCGGTGCATTTAATAGTGAAGATTCTCCCCACCCCGAAGACTATTTACTCCCCCAATACGATGAAGCAGGTGCTTTATTCCTGGGTATCCGCAATCTACACCCCCCCCAAGATCTCTCCCTACTCTTTCAACTGGTGCCAGGAAGTGCTAATGTCGAACTAACCAAGCCGGATATTCACTGGAGTTATCTCAGTCGCGATCGCTGGCAGGATTTCCAAGATATCCAAATCCTCTCAGATACGACGAATGGGTTGGTTGATTCGGGTATTATTCGTTTGAGTATCCCAGCCGCCGCAACCGCAGAAAACCACCGATTCCCTAAAGGTTTACACTGGCTGCGAGCAACGGTTCAAAACAACGCAGCGGCAATACCAGATACCCTAGATATCAAAGCGCAAGCAGTAAGTGCTACCTTTGTCAATCAAGGCAATGCTACCGAGCATTTAAGTCAACCCTTAGCCGCCGATTCGATTCAAGGATTAGTCACGCGAGATGCTGCCGTCAAAGCTGTCAAGCAACCCTACACCTCCTTTCAAGGCAAAATGAAGGAGAATACGCCTCGGTTTAATATCCGAGTCAGTGAAAGACTGCGCCATAAACAACGCGCCTTAACCCCTTGGGATTATGAACGTTTGGTACTTGAACGCTTCCCAGAAATCTATAAAGTCAAATGTATTACATCAACGATTGGCTCTGATAATCCCAGTGCGGCGAAGGTAACTGTTGTCGTGGTTCCGGATATTGCCAATACCGCACCCTTCTTTCCCCTAGAACCCAAAGCACCGTTATATTTGCTCAAAGAAATTGAGGCTTACCTCAAAGCACATACCTCACCCTTTGTCAATTTAGTGGTCAAAAATCCCCGGTATGAGCGGATTAAATATAGAGTCAATATTCGGTTGCGTCCCGGCTATGAACAAGGGTATTATCTCAAACAAATCAATGAAGATATCAAGCGTTTTCTGTCCCCTTGGGCGTATGCAGGTCAAGTTGATATCACCTTTGGCAGTTCGATTCACGGTTCATTAGTGATCCATTTTATTGAAAAAAGACCTTATGTTGATTATGTTGCTAATCTCAGCTTACTGGAACAAATTGATGTTGAAGCCGAGGCTCAAGGGGATTCCTCCCTGGAATTTCGGGTGAATGAATCCAACCTGGCTCAGGTGCGACACCCTGACTCAATCTTAGTTTCCGCCACCGAACATCTGATCAATCTGATTACCACCGAAAAATATCAAGATTTAGATTTCGAGGGCATTGGTTATATGATTATCGGTACAGATTTTGTTGTTAGTTAATGGAGAAATAATTATGGCACAACGAAGTAGAGTAGAACTGCAAGACTTGTTCAAACAAGGCGCCAAGCCAACCGGAGATGATTTTAAGGATTTCATTGAATCCGCACTCAATCTCCGCGACGATGATATTGCCCAACTCTTAGAAGCTAGCAATAGCATTAATTTAGAAACGCTGTTAGCAAAGGCAAGGGGTCCGCTGAAAATTACCGCCTTCGAGACGGATGAGAAATTGGTCGATTTTTATGCGGGTGATACAAAGACGTGGAGTATCAGCCAGAACCCTAGTGAAGCGAATCCAGGGTTTAATCTATCGACGGAGGAAGGGAGTAGACTGTTTATTGAAAAAACTACCGGGAATGTTGGGATTGGCACCGTGCAGCCGACGGCAAAGCTGGAAGTAAATGGATCTTTTAAGCTGATCCACGGCGCGAAGATAAATGAATTTTCGACGGATGGGACGCTGAGTGATAATAGCCATAATGCTGTTCCCACAGAGCAAGCAGTGAAAACCTATGTTGATGCATCATTCAAACATCAGCTTGTTTCCCGAGATGGTCGGTTTATAGCTATACTACAGAATGATAGAAATTTCTGCATCCGTAATATCGGTGCTGATCAAGCTGTATGGTGTACTAATAGCCAAGTTTCAGATATAAACTTGAAAGAACAAATTACTCCGATTAACCAGGCTTTATCAAAATTATTAAGCTTGCGAGGCGTATCCTTTCATTGGCAGGACAAAACTCTGGGGGAAGATAGAGAACTTGGCGTTATCGCCCAGGAGGTTGAACAAGTCTTTCCCGAACTGATCATGAATCCTGATGGCAATTCCAAACTGGTTCAGTACGACAAGTTTGCTCCCGTATTAATTGAGGCGATCAAAGAACAACAGGCAACCATCTCGCAGTTGCAAAAAGAAGTCGAAATGCTGAAGCAGGAACGAGTGGCTGTCGGCTCTCCCGACATTGTGGGGGAAAATGTGTAACGAGCTACAAAATACTAGCCGGTGGGTTACGGCGCGGATGAAAAGTTATGGGTTTTTCCTACAAATCCTACCCGCGCCTAACCCACCCTACGAAATATAAGATTTGGTTATCACTACAAGTCCGGGAGAGCCGAAAAATCTTTTTTATAACGCTCAATCCAACTAAAACAATCCCATCCTTTTGGGAATAAATCGATGAGAAAGCAGATTGAAGAACGCCTTGAACAACTTAAGCGTGAATTTGCATCGGGTCAAAAACTTTTGACTGAGTTAGAAGCCCAACAAAAAGAAGTACAATATACCTTATTGCGCCTCCATGGAGCCATTCAAGTATTAGAAGAAGAGTTAGCCAAAAATCAGGATGACTCATCAGAACCAGACTCTTTAACTCCTTTACCCCTAGACACGGAGTCATTTTCAGCAAGCCCCAATTCTGCATCGCTATGACTGAACCCCTAACCATTTCCAGCGAACCCCCAGCCTATCCCGGCATCAATTTCGCCTTGTTGCGTCAAGAAGGCATCAAGCACATTGAACGCCTCGCGGGGACAATCTGGACAGATTATAATACCCATGATCCAGGTATTACTATCCTGGAAGCCCTCTGCTATGGAATTACGGATTTAAGTTATCGGCTTTCCTTTCCCATAGCAGATTTACTCGCCCCTGCTCCCACCCATTCCCAAGGCAATCAGCAACCGTTTTTCACCGCCAGAGAAATTCTCACGGTTAATCCGCTCACCATTAATGACTATCGCAAACTATTAATTGATATTGATGGGGTCAAAAATGCTTGGTTAGAACCCATAAAAGATCCATCACCCATCCTCTATTTTAATCCAGCTCGCTCTTCCTTAACCTTTGAATCGCCTGATCTCCCCGAATTTGTCAAATCCTATAGCGAACAAGTCAAAATGAATGGACTTTATCGCGTCCTCATTGAAGCCGAACCCCAACAAAATAGTTTTTTCGTCAAACAGGATGTTAAGTCCAAACTCCACCAACACCGAAATCTATGCGAGGATTTTGCCCAAATTGAAATACTCCCCGTTGAAGAGATAACCGTCAATGCCGAAATTGAAGTTGAAGCAGGATTTGATCTGAATGAGTTGATGGCAAAAATCTATTTTGAACTCGATAACTTTATCTCGCCTTCCATCCAATTTTTTACCTTAAAGCAACGAATCGAGCAAGGCAAAAAGACCGAAGAAATTTTTGACGGAGTTCCCCTAAACCATGGCTTTATTGATGATGAAGAACTCCAGCGTTTTGGCAGACGAGATGAACTTCATACCTCTGACCTAATTCATATTATTCTAGATATAGAAGGGACGAAAACTATCCGCAATATTACCATTGCCAGCGACCAGTTACCGGAACCCGAAGCCTGGGCATTAGACTTAGGCATTAATACAGCACCTAAACTTAAAGAAATTAGTGAGACGATTAATGATATCATTTTTTATAAAGGACAAATTGCTTGCACGATTAACCTAGAAAAAGTCCAAGATAAACTGAAACGATTACAGCAAGAGCGCCAGAAAACGCCATCAGCCACGGAAAATAAAGACCTGCCAATTCCTTTAGGTCAATACCGGGATTTGTCTGAGTATGAATCCATTCAAAATGAATTCCCTGGCAATTACGGAATTGGGGAGTCAGGATTGCCCGCTTCGGTATCTGAGCAGCGACAAGCACAGGCAAAACAATTGCAAGCCTATCTGATGTTCTTCGACCAACTACTGGCTAACTATTTTGCCCAACTTGACCATGTTAAAGACTTATTTTCTTACCAGAAACTAGACCCTAAAAGTTACGTTTCCCAGAGTCTTACCGATTTTCCGGGAGCAGCAGATATCTTAACCCAATATCCTCAAGCTTCTCCAGCCGACCAAGAGATTGATTTAGAGCGGCGAAATCGGTTTCTGGATCATTTAATTGCTCAATACGGCGAAAAGTTCACCGACTATTCCTTACTCCTCTATGAATCTATCCTGGAAGAAAAACTGATTCAGGACAAGATAACTTTTCTGCAAGATTATCCCCAGATTAGTTCCCAACGGGGTCAAGCTTTCAACTATACAGATGCCAATCAAATTTGGGATACTGATAATGTATCGGGACTCAAGCGGCGGATTAGTCGATTTCTGGGAATTCCTCACACTCGCCAAACTCTCGCTGGCTCTAATGGTATTGAAGGGTTTCATCTAATCGAACATATTTTACTGCGTCCCACTAGCCGTAGTGGTTCCAGTGATACCGCTCAAGGGTTAACTTTTGCCCGTTCTATTTCACAATTTGCTCGCTCAAACCAAGCCAATCAAACTGAACACGTCACCTGTTCCTCGGCTAATCATGGACTCAACGATGGTGATGAAATCCAAATCTTTGATGCGGGTGATTACAATGGGAGTTATTCGGTGACGAATGTTCAACCGGAAACGTTTGATACAGCGCTTCGCGCTCTTATGGAGTACAGTATTAGCCCGCTATCCCTCAAACTGCTAGATTGATGTTGTACCTCATAGCAGAGGAAAGCGCTGTATCCCTAGCGCGTTTGTTGAACAAGATAGTGGCAAATGGGTCAGCGTTAATCAGCACCGGGACCCGTATTCGTTTCAAATTAGTTGTGTTTTCCCCGATTGGTTGCCGCGTTTTCAGCAGCCCACGTTTAGACAACTCGTTCAGGAACTTTTAATCTCAGAAATACCAGCCCATATTACGGTATACTGTCATTGGTTCAGTCAAGAGAAGATGCAGAGATTTGAAGCGGCTTACCATCAATGGTTACAACTGATAGCAGATGAAAATGCTGCTCCCGCTGGTCTTCAGGCAACTGTCAATGAACTCCTAGAATTATTGAACATTGGTTCAGCGGAATTTGTGTCTGATCAAATTCCTAAAGTTATCGGATATATGGTGATTGAGGGTAATAACAATACTGTTTTTACTGTAATTTAAGACTAGAGTTGTGAGCGGTCAACGACATCAAATCAAAAAACAGATTATCGAACTTCAGTTAAGCGGACAACAGGATGCGTTGGAACTGCAAAATGCAGTAACTCAACTCTATTACAGCAAAGTGGTTCCGCTGATTGAAGAGTTATGTGATCAGTTGAGCGATCCTCAGATCATTCATCGCATTGAGACGTTAGACATTAATCTGGGAACTATCGATATCAATGATTTTGAGCAGGAGTATATTACCAAAATAGAAGCTGAAATTAAACGACAATTGACTGAAATTATTCGCCCATCTGGTTTTAGTGAAGCAATGAATCAAGAAACTGGAGAAACGGGTACAAATGTTTTAGTAGAACATCGAGAAGCAGGCAATGCATCTGGGAGTGTGTCAGGTTTGCACAAAACGTTCAAGGGAACCAAGGGAGTTGGGTTTCGTACCTCAACCCAACCTACAAGGTTGACATACACCCATGCACCTCAATCTCGTCAACCAATTCCTCCTGGTTCTGAAAACGTTCCCCTGAGTCCCCAAACCACAGACCTTGAACGGATTAGTTATTTCCTGCAAACGGGTACACTCCCGTGGTGGTCAGAAATCTTAAGCAAAAAGGCATTAGCAGAATCTTGCGATCGCGTTATCACCACCTCCCCCAATCTAATTAAGCCAATTTTCTGGCAAGCTTTTCAACAGGAAAGACAACTCAAGCGACTAATTTATCAATTCAATGATGAACTTTTACTTAAAATAGCCAACTTATTTGTCCCAAGTTTATCGGATTTCATTGTCGATTACAATAGTGATATTTTTGACATTTTAAAAAGAAATGATTTCATTAAAGTTATCCCCCAAAATTTAATCCGGTTAGAACAATGGCGCGGGATACTTCTCAGTCTGCCTTTTGATAAAACTGTAAACCCAGAAAAGCGCAAAATAACCCAAAAAAGCTTAGTGTATCTCGCCACCCGTTTTCAGTTTAATTATTTGGACTTAGTGAATCAGATGGTGAAAACGGTAGACTCTCTGAAACGAGAAGGGAAAGGCTGCAAAAGTGAACTTCCAGAAATTATTGCAGAAATGGTAGCATCTTCATCCAGAGAAACTCTGGTTAAAGAAAATAGTGTTAGAGAATTAGACTTGCCAATTTCTTCAGAAACTATTCAAAATTTCAATAATGCCAAGGAAATATACATTAATAACGGGGGATTAGTTTTATTGCATCCCTTTCTCAATCATTTTTTTCAAACAATCGGACTGGTTCAAAAAAAATCATTTCTTAATTCCGCTGCGGCGGAACGAGCCGTGCTATTAATCCAATATTTAGTGGAAGCTGTAACCGAACTCTCTGAGCCTAGTTTGTCCCTGAATAAAGTTCTTTGTGGAATCGATGTATTAGAACCCGTAGAGGCAAGCTTGGATATCACAGAACAGGAGCAATTAGAATGTGAAACCCTACTCACTGCCGTCATCCAAAATTGGTCAATCTTGAAAAATACATCCATTGCCGGATTCAGGCAAGCTTTTCTACAACGAAAAGGCATCTTGAGAATTCGCGATGGGAACTGGCTGTTACAAGTCGAACCAGAAACCTATGATGTTTTATTGGAACAACTTCCCTGGAACATCAACATCATAAAACTACCGTGGATGAATAACGTTTTATATGTGCAATGGTCATAAGCTAAAATGCATTTAAACGGTGTAAGCTGTTATGCATTTAAATTGGAAATGGGTAGTGACCAAGATGGTTGCACCACAAGGATTTCGCAGTTCCTAGCATTATGGTTTAAATGCCGAACAGCTTATTCTCTGTTGCCTGCGTTCGACTGAACTTCGACAGGCTCAGTTGCCGCGCTCACACCGAAGTCTGCCTGTCTTGGACTTTAGGTATCCCAATCTAAATGTCGAACAGCTTATTTCTCATATCCGGGATAAATACGGGTATAACCGAGGAGTTTAATGTCTACCCTATTCCCCGAATCCCCGCTAAACTTTATCCTGATAGAGATAAGCATCGAATAACAGGAGATAGTTTTGGTTACCACCTCGTCCTGGACAACCACGAAATCAGAAGAAATTTTCCAAACAGCCCAAAACCTGATGCCGGGGGGTGTCAGTTCACCGGTTCGGGCATTTAAGTCTGTTGGTGGACAACCCATTGTATTTGACCGGGTTAAGGGTGCCTACGTATGGGATGTCGATGGCAATCAGTACATTGACTATGTTGGCACTTGGGGACCCGCCATTTGCGGTCATGCCCACCCAGAGGTTATTTCCGCCCTGCACGACGCCCTAGAAAAAGGCACAAGCTTTGGTGCCCCTTCTGCGCTAGAGAACGTTTTAGCCTCCATGGTGATTGAAGCCGTTCCCAGTATCGACATGGTGCGGTTTGTCAATTCCGGTACGGAAGCTTGTATGGCAGTCATTCGCCTGATGCGTGCCTTTACAGGCAGAGATAAAATTATCAAATTCTCTGGCTGTTACCATGGTCACGCCGATATGCTGCTCGTGCAAGCCGGTTCTGGGGTTGCTACCCTCGGCTTACCTGACTCTCCCGGTGTCCCTAAATCGGCGACAGCCAGTACCCTGACTGCCATTTATAACGATTTGGAATCGGTCAAATCTCTCTTTGCCGCCAATCCAGATAGTATTTCTGGGGTGATTCTTGAACCCGTAGTTGGTAACTCTGGTTTTGTTCCCCCTGATGCGGGATTTCTGGAAGGCTTGCGCCTGATTACTCAGGAACATGGTGCCCTGTTAGTCTTTGATGAAGTGATGACGGGTTTCCGGATTGCCTACGGCGGCGCTCAAGAAAAATTTGGCGTGACTCCTGATTTAACCACATTGGGTAAAGTGATTGGTGGAGGTTTACCCGTGGGTGCTTATGGTGGACGTCAAGATATCATGTCCATGGTTGCACCCGCAGGTCCGATGTACCAAGCCGGCACCCTTTCCGGTAATCCCCTGGCAATGACGGCTGGGATTAAAACCCTGGAGTTACTGCAAAAGCCGGGAACTTACGAACAGCTTGACAAAATCACTAAAAAGCTGTCCGAGGGGTTATTACAAATTGCAAAGGAAACCGGACATCCTGCCTGCGGTGGACAAATTAGTGCCATGTTTGGCCTGTTCTTCACCGTAGGTCCAGTGCGTAATTACGACGATGCCAAAAAATCAGATTTAGCCAAGTTTAGCCGTTTCCATCGTGGCATGTTGGAACGGGGAATTTATCTGGCACCGTCCCAGTTTGAGGCAGGGTTTACCTCTTTGGCACACACCGATGAGGATATTGACCGCACGCTAGAAGCAGCGCGGGAGGTTATGTCGAGTATCTAGGGATAAGTTAGTTTGCCATAAGCTTGGGGTAGGGACACGACATGTCGTGTCCCTACAGATGGTCGTTGGTCGTTCAACGGTAAACCCAAACAGGAGTTAATCGATAAATTTAGGTTGGGATTAGGGCGGGTTTCGTTGTTTGGTTTGAGGTGGGTTTCCTGATTTAATTCCTAAACCCGCCCCTACATCTTTACGCCAACTTGGCGATTCTATCGATAATTCGTAAATTGCAGCGCCACGGGCAATTCCTCTTGTTTCAAGCGCTGGATAATTTGTTGTAAATCATCTTTGGATTTACTTGACACTCTAACCGCATCGCCTTGAATCGAGGCTTGTACTTTTTTGAATTCATCCCGAATCAGTTTGGCGATTTTTTTGCCGATATCTTGGCTAATTCCTTTTTGCAGTTTAATTTCTTGGCGTACTCGATTGCCACTCGCTGATTCAACTTTGCCGTAGTCGAAAATTTTCGGGGAGAGGTTGCGTTTGGTGGCTTTGGTCAGCAGAATGTTATGTACAGTATCTAGGGTGAATTCGCTATCGGTGTTCACGGTAATTGTTTCATCACCCAAGTCAACGGTTGTCTTGGTGTCTTTCAAGTCATAACGGTTGCTGATTTCGCGATTGGTTTGGTCTAAGGCATTTACCAACTCTTGTCGATCAAAATCACTGACGATATCAAATGAATAGGTTGAAGCCATAATCTAATGATGTGAGCGCATTCAGAAGGTACAGTTATCTTCTTATAGCGCTAAACCTAGCTGCTTTCAACATCGAATATGACTCATCATTGTCCTGTCTAGGACTTGCACGTTCTTGGTGGCATGGGCAATACTTATAGGGGCACGGCACTGCCGTGTCCCTACTATATGGGGATTTTTTCTCCCTCATCTTCCCTAGCTCCCCCAGCTCCCCTATCCCTTACAGTATTGGACTTAGAGTTTCTTATCCCGATCGCGGCGACGGCGATCGCGCCATTCAACGGCGGTTAAGTAAACGACGCCCCCCGTTACCAGGATTAATAGTCCAGCCGCCGCTAAAAAAACTACGGTAAAAACAGAACCTTCCACAATCTCTCTAGAACCCGTTACGAGCCCAGACTACCATCGCAATCGACCAAGTGAACAGAACCAGAGTGGCGACCCAGCCTAATGACAAAATATCCATCGTGTTTTATGAGTAATAGTTAAGAAATGACTCCAAAGTTTATGATAATTCAATTTGAACC
Organism: Coleofasciculus sp. F4-SAH-05; assembly: GCF_040222985.1. Taxonomy (NCBI): domain Bacteria; kingdom Bacillati; phylum Cyanobacteriota; class Cyanophyceae; order Coleofasciculales; family Coleofasciculaceae; genus Coleofasciculus; species Coleofasciculus sp. F4-SAH-05. The sequence continues at coordinate 38,476 of NZ_JAVKBY010000139.1, read as the reverse complement.
GTCTTTGACCCTGAGGAAAAGAAAGTGGTGAACTCTTCCTTTGACCCAACTGACGCGGAACGGCTCGAATCCCTGAAAGCGGCTATCCTGGGGGGATTATCCCTAGCTTTAACCTATTGTGCGATCGCGCTGTTGCACTCGCTGCTTCTACCCACCCCGCCCCCTGCCTTCAGCTTACTGGATGTCCCGGCTAATATAACCCTATTGATCAAAGTCGCGATCGCGTTTTTGTCCGGCTTTTTGTTTGGCGTCACCTACCGCTACGCCATCCGGGATGACCAAAATCCCCAACTGAAAGCAGGAGTCGTGTTAGCGTTTGGTTTGGTACGGGGTTTGGCGGTAATAGAGGGACAGCCGGATATCACCGATACCTTTTGGGTTTGGGGTATCTTAGTCATCGAGAGTCTCATCGAATTTGCGATCGCAGGTTTTACCCTCGATTGGGCAATTCAGCGCCTTTGGGTCAAACCCTTCACGTCAAACTGAGTTCCTCAAACTCCGGATAGCCATACATCTGCATCCGGTCAATAGCGGCGAGGACTTTATTATTTGCCGCCTCTGAGAACAGACATTGACACACCAACTGGGCGACATCGGCGCGATGAATCGTCCCCGCCACCTTTTGATTTTCTGTCACCACACCATTTCCGGTTGCAGGTTCTGACTTCAACCCACCGGGTCGAATCACAGTATATGTCAGTCCGCTATCCTTCAAATAGTTCTCCGCTTGTTCTTTTTCAATGAGTACAGGCTTCAACGTGGTCAACGCTTGGGGGGGTAAGGCGATCGCACTCTCACCACTACCAATCGAGGAAATCAGGATAAACTTTTGTACCTTAGCCTTGACAGCCGCATCAATTAAATGCTTATTGCCCAAAAAATCCGCTCGTTGACCCTCTTTGGGTAAGCCGCCTATCGTACTAATCACCGCCTGAATCGGTTCATCTCCCAGCATCACTTGTTCAACCGTTGCCGCATCTAGAGCATCTCCCATTACCACCTGAATCCCCATCGCTTCTAACTCGGCGCGAGAGTCCGGGGAACGCAACAGGGCTTTAACCTTCTGGTTTTGCTCAACCAGGTATTTGGCGATTTCTCGACCCACCCCGCGACTAGCGCCTGCGAGAAAAATATAAGACTTATCTGTTTCAATCATCTGTCCTTCCTTAGAGAAAATTCGTTCTCTGTTTTCACTTTAATTTCACAATTGCCCACTATCTTAAAAATAACGGCGACCAATGGGAGAATGATCGAGTTATCGGGTGTAACTAGCGCTTTTATCTAAGCAAAATCTTGACAAATTTAGGCTCTGCCCTAAAATTTAGGTGAATTCCGGCAATTTTCGTGGACATTCTCACGAAAACTTCGGTAAAGTGAAGATTCAAGAAAAAGCGCCACTGAATTAAGCCGTTAATTCAGCAACGCCTGACTAATTGAGTTTTCTAGTCCTGGCAAAAATTATAACAAATTGTGACGGCAAAGGCGTAACTGTCCTTTTGCCGTCATAATTGTTGGTTGGCAAATTCGCTTGTTTATCACACCATCTTGATCAGCTTTTCCAACTCAACACTCAACACTCAACACTAAGCACCATACCCTGTGCAGCCGCCCATTGTGCAATATCTTGACGCTGAATTGCAGCTGCCATTAAATCAGGAAACTGGTCAGGCGTGCAAGCCATGGCTGGGATACCCAATCCGGCAAGTTTTTCGGCTATCCAATGATCATACATGGGCGCACCTTCATCATTGAGGGCAAGCAGCGTGATCAACTGAACTCCTAATCCCACCAATGCCGCCACGCGCTTAAGCATTTCTTCCCGGTTTCCCCCTTCATATAGGTCACTAATTAACACTAAAATAGTGTCCTGAGGACGACGCACCAGTCCTTGGCAGTAGGTGAGGGCGCGGTTAATATCGGTTCCGCCTCCCAGTTGAGTACCAAAGAGTAAGTCTACGGGATCTGGCGCTGCGTCGGTTAAGTCTACAACCGACGTATCAAATACGACAATTCGGGTTTGCACTGCCCTGAGATAGGCTAGCACCGCCCCAAAGATTCCGGCATAGACGACAGACGTTGCCATGGAACCACTTTGGTCGATGCAGAGGATAATATCGTGTAAAGAACTGCGTTTGCGTCCGTAGCCGATTCGGGTTTCGGGGATAATTGTGCCGTATTTAGGTTGATAATGTTTGAGGTTAGCGCGGATAGTGCGGTTCCAGTCGATTTCATTATGGCGGGGACGGCGGTTGCGAATGGCACGGTTGAGGCTACCGATTATGGCTTGGCGGGTGGGGTTGGTTAATTTACGCTGCAATTGTTCAACGACTTGACGCACCACACGGCGGGCGGTTTCTTGGGTTTTGCTGGGCATAATGCTACTAAGGGATAGTAGATTTGCCACGAGATGAACATCCGGTTCAACGGCTTCTAGCAGTTCCGGTTCCAGCAGCATCTGTTGCAGGTTAAGGCGTGCCATTGCATCTTTTTGCATCACCTGCACGACTGATGAGGGGAAATAGGTGCGAATGTCGCCTAACCAACGGGCAATATTGGGGGAAGAACTCCCAAGTCCACCACGGCGGTCAGAATCGTAGAGGGCGCTGAGGGCATTATCAATGGCTTGATCCGTTGGATTAAGGGTAAAGGAATCTGCGGCTTCTCCCTCACCATTCTCCTGACAAATACCATCGGCGTCTCCACCCCCTAAGAGAAGTCGCCAACGGCGTAGGCGTTCTGGCTGGGTCATCTTTCTTCCCTCCTGGAGACCCTCGCTTTCAGCGACGGGAGGAAAGGAGGGGGATGCTTAGTTGGCATAGGAATATCCGTCCTTTTTGTGAACATCTGCACAGTATTTGTGACTGATTCCTTGAACCAGCCCATTATGCGTTGAAATGTTAAAACTTCCAGTTAGGCGTCCCGAATTTGAAAGCCGCGATGCTGTAATTCTGCTGCCCAGATAACAGCACCTGTACTATCGTTAACAAGTGCTAGTCCGGTAGTTTTGGCACCTGGATCAATCTTGATTCGGAGTGGTTCAACTTTGGGGCTTGTCACCTCCTGCTTAAGTATCAAGGTGAAAGGGTATTGGCGGAAAACCGCAGCTTTTCCCTGGGATAACAGCATTCTTGCTCTACCTGGATGAATAGGATTAAGAGGCTGTCTGTTAGTGTCTAGAACGAAAACTTTACTCACGAATGAGTCTCCTTGCGGGTAATGTTAGCTTTGACAATGTTTAAGGTCGGTACTATCTCAAAAGCACTGCCTCCCAAATGGCTGTTTAACTTTTGAGTTCTAGAGCTTGGAACTAGCTACGCATCCCAAGGTAGGAACTTTAACACTTGCCTTAAACGTAGGTATTGCTACCTGAGTCTGGTCAACTAGGGCTGTTTTTTCAAGCCCTCGCTTTTAGCGATGGGTTGTTGACTCTCCTTCCTCGTCGCTAACCTTGTCTTCCTCGTCGAAGTCTTCACGGGTTTTTTGCTGCAAATCCCGGTATAGCTGTTGAAGACAGCTAAGCCGCGCCCTCAATCGAGGTAACTTCTGTTCCAGATATGCCAATTCCTCTTGGGTTTCCAAGATTAATTGGCTGAGGATTCCCCCAGATATTTCGCCTTTTGAAATTCTTGTAAGTCTTGTGGATTTTGGACTCTGGATATTTGGGTGATCAGTTCCGTGCGGGTCATTCCCAGACTGGCTGCTAGGTGATTGAGGTTTTCCCAATCCTTGGGTTCGAGCCGTATCCCGACGCTGATCGTCTTCCGGTCTGATTTGGGTCTACCACGTTTGTTTGTCATTCTCCTTCCTCTTCATCAAGGTTTTCGCCCGTCTTTACCCTTAACTGGTCAAACAGTTCTTCAAGCTGGCGCTGCCTTTTTTCCAGCCGTTCCACTTCTGAGCGATAATGAGCCAACTGAATCGCGTTCTCCTCTATCAGTTGGCGAAGGATTCCCCCAGAAATCGTTCTTCGGCTAGTTGCGAAAGGTTCTCCTGAATTTCCCCTCTGGCAAATCGCTCCACCAGTTCTGACCTGGTTATTCCCAGTTGCTGCGCTTGAGATTGCAGAAGCTTCCATCCCTTCGGCGTAATCATCAGCGATACGTTTTTTGCGTTTTCTCTGGCTGATTTTGGTCTACCGCGCTTGTTCGTCATTCTTTCCTTTATCGTCGCTAACCTCGTCTTCATCATCCAGGTTTTTACCAGTCTTCGTTTGCAACTCGGCATAAAGACGTTCCAGCCTTGCCTTTCTATTGCTTAGCTGTTTGAGTCGGTTGTTATGGAATTCTATTTGCGAACTGTGATATGCCGTCAACTGGTCATTTTCATCGAGCAGTTCGCGGATGATTCCCCCAACAGTAGTTCCTCTGTGAGTATCGCCGAATCGATCCGTATTTCTCCTCTGGCTAGTCTCTGTACTAGCTGAGATCTCGACATTCCCAGAGCTTTGGCTTTCTGACGGAATAATTCCCAGTCCCTCGGTTCGAGCCTCAAGGTCACTGTCTTGGTGTTCCTGTCTGATTTTGGTCTTCCTCGACCTTTTGTCATCTTTTCCTTGCTCAGTCATACATTACTCCTGCATTATCGCATACGCAAAAAATCAGGACGGCTAGGTCTTGACTTTTATTTTTGAATATGCAAATAATAGCGTAAAGAGATATTTTTGGCATGTCTAAACATCCAAAAGTCAAATAAGGGACTTGCGATCGCGTAACAGAGCGCTGCGATTTCACAAGGCGCACACTGCGGATCGCTCTTCCGTGACAACCTTATCCAGCTTTCGACGATGAAACACTCCGACTGGCTACGCCTTCAATCCGAAGGCGAGAGCATCTGTGCTATCTTGCGCCAACAAGGTTATGTCTGCCGCAAACAGACTCGACGCCTATCCTGGAAACTTTCTAAAACGGGTCAAAACGATTACATGCTCAGATGGCTACCAGCACCCATCAACGAATGGAATTTGATGCCCAACGATACCAGCCCACAATGGGAACAGCTTTGGCAACTCATTGAACGCACCTTAACCACCATCAGAGGGGAAGCCAGGAAAACTCTGCCAAAACCCACTTCACAACTAGAAAATAACTCCCGCCCTTGGGCAATTATCCGACTCCTACCTGATGCCAGACGGCATACAGTGGCGAGATTTTTTAACCGTCAAGATGCAGAGGATTACCGACGCTTTCTCAAGCGTTTTATACCGGATGCTGAATTTGAAGTTTTTTTCGATGTTCCCAACGAACAGCTTTAAGGCACAACTAATTCAACAAACGATTAAACCAGGAATTAAGCGATCATGACTGCCTTATTTCGCCGCATCAAACCTGCCCAAAACTTCCGCATCACTAAGCATCAAATTGCCAAATTCTTAAATATTCCTGCTTCCCTCATCGTAAAAGTCGAATCATGGCTTTACGTAATCTTTGTCCATCGTCTCGACAAAGGAGGACAATTTATCAGCTATCGTCAGATGGCACAATGGAAAAATGCTATTGCCTGTCACCTGCAAAAATGTTCGACTAATCAACAGTTACACAACTTGTGGAATGCGATTAAATATGACCAGACAAAGCACCACAAACAATACGCTGATTCCATCTTGCCTTTCCTCAAGATAATCTGGGAAAAATGTCTTCAGAGTAGGTTTGTAGTTGCGCTGTCTTCGCCTCCATCCCTCGCTTTACCTACTACCAACGCCTAATTAAGTGACATTTTATTTAAGAAATCACCCCATGCAAGAGGAGGCGATTGAAATCGCTGCTACACAAACAAAGTCCGCCTGCGCGGACTAGGTTATAACGGGGGTAGCTAACCCGGATTTGGTATTAGAACGCTACTTACAGCGTTTTCCATGCTGGTAAGGTACATTGAGAATAAGACTTTTGCGCTCACAGAGGCTAACCTCGTCTTGTTACTGTACCTCACTAGACTGAGAAATGCTGTAGTATTAGACTTGATTTTAAGAGCGATCGCGCTTATTTTGCATTGATGTTGGATGGGAGTGGATGTTGGGTTTCGGCGCGTCAACCCAACCTACGGTGATGAGCGATCGCACTATCCTGCAATCGTTAGATAAACAGCGCTGGCGAAACCTGGAAGTAATCGCCAAGTGCCGATTCTTGTGCTTTACTTATCTGGTGTTGATGTTGCAGGAGAGTGGATGTTGGGTTTCGGCGTGTCAACCCAACCTACAGCGATGGGCGATCGCACTTAGTCAGGCTTGAATTAGTAGGGTGATCGCCTTAAACTTGATTGTAAGAGCGATCGCGCTTATTTTGCATTGATGTTGGATGAGAGTGGATGTTGGCTTTCGGCGCGTCAACCCAACCTACGGCGATGGGCGATCGCACTTAGTACCGCTATAATAATTATAAATAAATCAGGAACGGCTCAAATCCAAAATCTTAAATATAGATTTTATCGTTAAACCTATACTACAATTGATAAAATTATGATGAATAGAGCAATTAATTTTCAAACAGTTTCTTGGTTTTGGGATCTTTACACAAGGAAGCTGCTCGATCTCGCTCCCCCCTATCAAAGACGCAGTGTTTGGAATCAAGACTACAAGGATTTTTTCATAGATACTGTTCTCAACAATTATCCTGCACCGGCAATTTTTTTGTATCAAGACATTACCGCTGAAGGCATTTCTAGATATAGTGTTGTTGATGGAAAACAAAGGCTATCTACTTTGTTTGAATTTGCTGAAAACCAATTTCCTGTCAGCGAAACTGCAACTATTACAAATCTTAGAGGTAAATATTTTAAGGATTTAGATACTGAGGTCAAACAAAATTTTTGGAAATATCAGTTTGCAGTTGAATACGTTCCATCTTCAGATGAAGCTATCATTAATAATATATTTGACCGGATTAACCGAAATGTTAGTAAATTAACACCTCAAGAGCTTCGCCATGCAAAGTTTAATGGAGTATTTATTAACGCAGTGGAAGATTTAACTCAATGGATGAGTTGTGTTATTCCACCCAACTTTCCTTCAATTAATACAAAATCAAGAAAGCAAATGAAGGATGTAGAATTAGTTGCTCAACTTTTACTTTTTTTAGAGGAAGGAGTCAAATCTTATCGTCAAGAAGATTTAGATAAAGCTTTTAGTGATAGAGAATTTAATTGGGACGATCAAGACGAGATAGAAAATTACTTCAAAGAAGTAATTCAATTAATAAAGCAGCTTATAGAACAATCTCCTCAAAATATAGATTTACGAAAAACCAGACTTAAAAATCAAACTGATTTTTATTCTATTTTTGCAGCTATTTCAGAATTGAAGCGTGATAATTATAATTTTTCAGGTAAAATCCCTGAAGTATCTAAGAAAATAAATGATTTTCTACAAATTGTAAACTCTCCTGAAGAAAGAATCAATATTCCAGAGGCTCAAGATTACTATGATGCTATTACAACTTCTCCTCTTTACTCCACTGTTGAAAAAACTAAAACCAGAATTAATATTTTAAAATCTCTAATACAAGGAAATATTAATTTAAAATTGTTTAATTAATGATTTATCCTTCAATTTTACAACGTCGCTATCAAGAATATCTTCCCTTGGTTGAGCAAGTTGCAATTCGAGTTAAAAACACCATGCTCAACTTTTGTGAAAACAATGGGTATGCCCTAACTTATCGAACCAAAACTAAAGGATCTTTAGCGGAAAAAATTGAAACAGGTAGGTTTAAACAATGGTCTGATATAGATGATTTATTTGCTTGTACAGTTATTATACCAACTTTACAGAAAGAACAGGAAGTAAAAGATTTTTGTAAAGATAGTTTTGAAGTTGTTAAAACCATTAAAAGAGGACAAAACAAAAAATCTCCCGATACTTTTAGATTCGATACAACTAGAATTTATGCTCGTTTAAAAAGACCAGAAGATGCAATCGCAAATAAACAATTAAACATTTTTGATATTACATTTGAGATTCAAATCAAAAGTGCTTTTGAACATGCCTGGACAGTTTCAACTCATGACTTAGTTTATAAAAGCTCTACAATCGATTGGAAACGACTTCGTTTAGCCGCACAAATTAAAGCTACCGTTGAACAACTAGATACATTGATTTTAGCATTTGAACAAGCCTATCCTAGTATACAAGATAATGACTATCCTGAAATTAAAAGAAAGTGCAAACTAGCTACCGAGACCCAAAAGCTTTTTGATCAAGGTAAAATTCCCCAAGAACTGAAGCCAAAAGACATGACCCGTTTTTGCGATAACGTATATCGTATTCTTTCTAGTGCTGAGAAAGAGAAGAATATGCAAGACGTTATTACATGTATTAAACAAAAAATTAATTCAACACCAAGCAAGCAAATTCCTCTGAGTCTATCTTTGTTGCAATATTTCATAGCAATTTTAGTAGAAAATCAAGTCATTAAATTCCCCTTGCCAAAGTATTACTTTCACGTAACCGATGAATTAATTACGCTTTATCCAAAATGTTTTGAAAAAAATGCTAATTCAACTTTCCAATATCATAGCTAACTTCTCTACAAACCTTGAATTTTCCTCCGAAGCTAAACCTTCTTGCAAAACTGACAACACTCTCGCCATATTTCCGGCTAAAACGCAGTGCAGCAGGTAAGTAAACAACTCCTTCAATCAGTTCAGCTTTCTGGAGAGAAGGCATCGCGTTATAACGACGCTCAAATTCAGAACGATTTAAGTGATCACCACTTTCAAGCGCTGGAGGTAAAGACTCTTGCTGGAAGGGAGTTTGAACCATTGATTGCTGTTGTCGCTAGTGTTGATGTCTCTATCCCTAGATCCTATAGCAGTAGACACATCGATTAGGACTTTCCGAACTGTTGTTCCAGACGTTCCGCCGGAACATCTCTACTAAATGATGTGTCCTAACCGCTATGGCGGTTGCTATATCTGCTATCATCCTATATTCTCACAACTCGACTAAGCGCGATCGCATGGCTGATGGCGAAGACAGCGCCACTACGAACCTGGGCGATCGCACTTATTTGGCGTTAATGTTGGACAGGAGTGGAAGTTGGGTAACAAGCGTCAACCCAACCTACATCTATGTTGCGATCGCACTTTCCCTAACCCTTAAATCTAATTATCTTCCCGATAAAATTTATTCGGCGATAAACCGATCGCGCCCAATATGAACTTGCCACTCAACAATCCTGGCTGAATCCGCTAACATACCGTCTCGAACGCGAGGGCTACTGTTGACAATTTCCTGCGCCTCCTCTAGATTCTCTGCTTGGATTACCCAAAGCCCTGTTCCATCGTGAGGGAAAAAAGGACCACAGCAAAGCAAAATACCTTGTTCATGTTTTTGACGGAACCAAGCAAGCTGATCCTGATCATGTTCAGGATGCTGCTTTTTGTAGTCGTAATAGTCTGGAACCGTCGCAACAACAACAGCAAATAATTTAGCCATCACTATCTACTTTTCAGCAATAATTGAATAGTTTTCTACTTATTGAATAGTATTTTATTCAAAAAACTGTACCATCACTCTCAATCTGAATCGGCGGAACCCCTCCTTCTCTTAATTGTGCCGCAATCTTTCGTCCGGCTGTCCAAGTCCCACCTTGTAGAACCTTAACTAAAGGTAATTGGGTTGCTGTTAAGTTTAACTGTTTTCGGATAGCTTCGGCAATTCGATCCAACAAACTTACCGTCAGCGCCCGCCATTCGACAATTACTTCAGAACCCGGTAAGTGGCGCTGCTGTAAAATAGCCGAATCTTTCACCACAATCAGTCCTAAATCAAGGCATAAACCGCCATTGCGATACTCGGCTAATCCGGTGAGTTCGTCTAGTCCAGTAATTTCTAACCCTAATTCTTGTAAGGGTTCTAAGAGGGAGTAAGTTAACCACTGGGAAAGTTTGTGAAACGGGATATATTGATCACTCGGCTTTTCCCCAGAGAGGGCAGAATGAGACCAGACATCGCCTAAATTCACGCCCGCGATCGCAAGTCGTCCTGACCAAATATCACCTAACCCCTCTAACACAGCCGATAATACCACTTCAGCGGGTAGCTTACCGATAAAGTTGGGTTTAGATAAGTTATCGATTTTTTCCATAACCTTATCTATCAAACTCCCTTCTATTGCTTCTCCCTCACGGGTTGAAAGACTCAACAAATACTTGACCAAATTACCCGGACGGGGATTTTCCTCACTAAACAATTCCGGATGAGTCTGTAGGGATTCTCCCAAGCGCTGTAAGAGTTTTACCCTACCCTCTAAACCTAAAAGGGGATTCGCTGAACTAACCTGAAATCCGTGAGCTAACTGCTCAACTGTTAAGTTTTGTAATCCTTTCGTATCGGCTTGTAGGGGGTATTCTGGGTTACTGGAAAACATACCCTGACAGAACATGCGGAAACTAGCAACAGCTAACCCTTCAGAACGGCGAAACACTTGTCCCGTTTCGGCTTCAACATATTGCCAATCAGCACCCGCCCCCGCATCTAATAAAACACTAACAATGGCTAAATCAAATTTAGTTTGGGCTTTTTGCAGGGGAGTAAGTCCGGCTAATTTTTGTGATAATTCAGCAAGGCGTGGCACATTTCCGACTTCAAAATGTCGCCAGCGACTGTGGAACGGGATATTAAAATCGGGATAGTCATCCTGTATCACTTGAATCACATAACTGGCTACATTTTCTAGCTGGGTTAAATCGCAACGGAAGTAATGTAAATGATTTGCCTCAGCCAGATGCAAGACGCGATCGCACCGTTCTCGAATCGCTTGTGGTGTTCTTAGATATGCAATGGTTTGTTGGTCATTCGTCATTTGTCATTTGTCATTTGTCATTCGTTATTGGTTCCAGATAACTTGAGTGAAGCGAAGGCTCAAACTTTAAAACGTTTCCATAATTTTTTTATAGTGTGCACCCCTGAATAACTATCTGTAGGTATAGCTTACTACAGACGCCAGCGCGGGAGTACACACTCTACTTGTGATTAGACACACTTACTGTTCTGAATTGAAGGAAACACTGCTGACTATGAGGAAGCTAAGTCACTGGATCAAGAATAACAAAGAAGTTGCCGGAAATCAAATCTGCAATCGTCTGTTCTTTTTGGCATTTCATTCATCATTGGTTCTGCTCAACTCCCCAATTTCCAATAACGAAGCAAAAACTATCAACCAAGACTACGTCCTTTAATCGTCGCTAATTTTACGGCATCGGGTGCGGTGGTTTCGGTGTAATAACCAGCCGCTTGCTTGGCAGCAATTTCCACCATGGCATCTTCGGGAATTAAATTGTCAGGAATTGGGATGCGTTTGACAATCTCAATACCAGAATTAGTGATCGCATTATATTTCATGTCGCTCATGGAGACAAAACTGTCAATGCGAGTAATTCCCAACCAGTGTAGTACATCGGGCATTAGTTCTTGGAACCGCATATCGGGGGCACCCGCCACACATTCGGTGCGGTTGAAATAGGCATCCGCGCGATCGCCGCCTTCTTGTCGCTTACGGGCATTATAAACCAGGAATTTGGTGACTTCACCTAATGCTCGCCCTTCTTTGCGGAAGTAAACCAAAACCCCTGCACCTCCAGCTTGCGCGGTTTGCACACAAACTTCCAAACCATGTACCAAGTAAGGACGACAAGTGCAGATATCGGAACCAAAGACATCAGAACCGTTGCATTCATCATGAACGCGCACGGCAAGTTGGCGATTGGGATCAGTAATGGCGTCCACTTCGCCGATTAAATAGGCAGTAATTCCCCCAATCGGCGGTAGGAAAACCTGTAAATCCGGGCGGGTTACCAGTTCCGGGAACATTCCCCCGGTTTGTTGGAAGAGGGCGCGGCGTAATTCTCCTTCCTCGACGTTGAGTCGGTGGGCGATTCCGGGCAGATACCACACGGGGTCAATGGCGACTTTGGTGACGACTAAACTGCCATTTGGCTTGACAATTTTACCGTCAACTGATAAGCGTTTTTTCTGAATCGCCTCTTGGATTTCCGGCAAATTGACATGAGCTTGGGTAACTGCGATCGTGGGTCGAATGTCGTATCCTTGCTCATAGAAATTGGCGTAGACATCCCCCACCATTCCCCCAAAGGGATCAAGAGACACAATGCGATTAGGGTTAGCCCAACTGGGATGGGGACCTATCGCCACAACCGGAGCCGTATTGGTTAAATCCGCTCGGTGATTGGGATGCAGCGCTCCACTGGCAACGGCTAATGCCCGATAGACGGAATAGGAACCGGAGTGAGTGCCGATCGCGTTACGATGGGCGAGGTTCGTCACCGTACCAATAATCGGTCTGCGCTTGAGGGGGTCGATTTCTCCCCAATGCAGGCGAGGGGGTTGTTCCCGGGAACGCCCTGGATGAGAGGTCAAAACAATATGCTTTGGTTTCGACTTCGACAAAGGCTGTGATAGTTGCATGATGGCTCCTATGTAGAGTGCACCTCAAATTAACGTATGAGTCGTTTAATTCAAGCAAGCTCCAATCATAGCAAGTAGAAATGGGTTCTGCGTGAACCTGATGGAGCTAAGTGTCAACACCCTGTTATTTTTTCTTAAAATACACCGGAATGGCTCAGAGGCTATGGTACGAGGAACACAGTGACTGGGGCATAGGGCTCCGAGTCACTGATATAGCGCTACGCGCCGGGGAATAGGGAATGGGCAATAGTGAAGACAAAGCCCACAGCCCGTCAAATTACCCGCAGGGTAATAAAAATGGCGTAACCCAATACTGCTCGGTTAAGGAAAAAGTAGACGCGCGTGTTCACATCCTAGTGAAGACCGACTACGCCGATGAATCTATCTAGGGTTAGACCTCTGGATTACTCACATATTTCTTAACATTAGTGAGGGCGATCGCTATAGCGCTCTCCAACCCCATTTCTACATAGCCAATTCTCAATAAAGACAGAATAAATATAGGTCCAGGTACTTAGATGGATCAAACATTATCCTACGACTCACACCGCTCTTTCCTATGCTTCAATGGCTGTTCCCACCCATGATGGCTTTGTCGCTGATGTTGATCCGATCAGGCTTTTCTCCCCTGAAGGCACTTTTGTTCCTCAACAAATTGAAATTCGCGGCGCTGATGTGTTTGATGCAGGGACGGAGGTAAACGTTGAAGATCCCTCGACTACGCCAATTGTATTTGATCCGCCAGAGAGATTTTTTGGAGCCGTTCGTCAGGGAACGCCAGAAGGCGGAGTGATTAAGCCACATCCCTTACTTAAAGAGCCTGGACAAGGAGGATTTCTGGATTTACCGCCTTATGTCAATGGTGACTTTACCCGGACACCCAATGAAACGTTAGCTCGTATTACCATTCAACAGGTACCTGAAGCGAGTTCAATCTTCGGCATTTTTGGGATAGGTCTAATGCTCGGTTTTGGTGGATTGATTGATCGACTTCGTTCTAGAAAATAAGATAGGGTTTAAGCTGTTCGGCATTTAAGCTTTAATGCCAATAATGGCGAGCATCCTTGTAGTGCGTTAAGCGAAGCCATGCCGCAGGCTTTGCATCTTGCTCGCTACTAATACCCAATTTAAATGCATAACAGCTTATCTTCAGTAGGATGTGATCTCCGTGTCTGGCTGCTCAGTTCCCTGGTGGATAATAACTTGAGCGGTGTTAGCGATCGCGAAAAGTCGGTTTACTTAAGGATGTCTAGGATTAACGCTCCTTAAATCCATTTTTTTATGCCTGATATCATACAACCAAAACTTAAGCCGTGCAATCGGTAAAGTTAAGGAGATTATGCCTAACTCTTAAGGTGAATTTTCTTGAATATATGTCTTGGATTGTAAATGTTATGGCAAGTTGACCAAGCTGGGCGCAAAATATCGGAAAAAGTCAGGTTACGACTGAAAACTGTTCCGGACAAAAATAAATCTGATAAAATTTCAGAGCAAGGATAAGCACGAACTCCTGCCATGGACGCCCAATCGCAATTAACCTGGCATCAAATTAAACAAGCTGCTAACCAAACTTTGTATGGCAACACAGGCAGCTACTTGAGTGATGTTGAAGAAAAAGTCTTGCGCGGGGCTTGGGAGGATTACAGTTATGAGCAAATTGCCGAACAGCATAACTTCACCGTAAATTACATCAGAGGAGATGTCGGACCCCAGTTATGGCGTAAGCTGTCTGCGGCGTTAGGCGAGAAAGTCAGCAAAACCAATTTTCGGGAACCGTTAACGCGAGGACTTGCTAAACTATCACAACCCGTATCCTCGCAAAAGATAGAATACCCCGATGGACCTGTACCCCTACGTTCTCAGTTCTATGTAGAACGCCCTCCCATTGAATCGGATTGTTACCAGACGATTTTGCAACCCGGGGCACTGATTCGGATTAAAGCCCCGCGCAAGATGGGAAAAACCTCTCTCTTGGATAGAATTATTGAGTATGCTGAGACGCAAGGGTATCGTACCGTCCGTTTAAATCTGCGACAAATCGAACAGGCAAAATTTAGTGACTTAGATAAGTTTCTACGCTGCTTTTGTGCCTGTATTAGCGATAAGTTAAAGCCGGATGCGGTGCTGTCTGATTATTGGAATGAAGACCGAGGCAGTATGCTTAGTTGTACTCGCTATTTTGAAGTGCTTTTGGCACAAGCCGAGAGTCCCTTGGTTTTAGCCCTGGATGAAGTAGACCGAGTATTCCAATATCCAAACATTGCCACGCATTTTTTTCCCCTGATTCGGAGTTGGCATGAAGAAGCGAATAATCTAGAACTTTGGGAACAACTACGCTTGGTAGTGGTTCATAGCACGGAAGATTATGGCTCATTAGATATTAATCAATCCCCATTTAATGTTGGCTTACCCGTACCATTAGCTGAGTGGACATCTCCACAAGTGGAAGACTTGGCACAGCGTCATGCTTTAGATTGGACAGTTCAAATTGGTAGTGAAGGACTAACACCGTTACTGGCAAAGGTGGGCGGACATCCTTATTTAGTGCGGTTGGCACTTTATAAACTGGCGACTAAACAGATAACATTGGATGAATTATTACAAGATGCGGCTACAGATGCGGGAATCTATAGTCAACATTTGCGTCACCACTTAGCCACGTTTAAAGAACATCCAGAACTTGCTAACGCCCTGGAAAAGGTGGTAAATGCAACTGAACCTGTGCCATTAGATACAATGCAGGCGTATAAGTTACATAGTATGGGATTGATTGAACAGCAGGGGAATCAGGTTACACCGAGATGTCAATTATATCGGCAGTATTTTCGAGAACATTTGAATTAGTCATTTGTCATTTGTCATTTGTCATTTGTCATTTGTCATTTGTCATTTGTCATTTGTCATTTGTCATTTGTCATTTGTCATTTGTCATTTGTCATTTGTCATTTGTCATTTGTCACAAAATTTACAATTTAGTCAGGGCGGGTTTTGTTACATCTAGGTGAAGGAAGAAACTAGGTGAAGGAAGAAACGATAGTTGTGAAACCCGCCCCTACACAAGAATAAAAAAATAGCATAATTTAGATCATGAGTGTATTAACCAGAACAGAAAATTATTATAAAATTGGCGGAAGCTTAAAGTATCAACACCCCACCTATGTGAAACGCCAAGCTGATGATGAACTCTATGATAGCTTGAAGCAAGGGGAATATTGCTATGTATTGAACTCGCGACAGATGGGGAAGTCGAGTTTGCGAGTTCGGATGATGAAAATTCTCAAAAGTGAAGGTATAAAATGTGCGTCGATTGATATGACCCGGCTGGGAAGTCAAACGACGCCAGAGGCATGGTATCTGGGTATTGTTTCTGAGTTGGTGAGGAATTTTGGTCTAACGGCGACGTTTGATGATATTGCCTGGTGGAAGCAACATGAGATATTATCACCGTTACAACGCTTGAATCGGTTTATCGAGGATGTGTTACTGACTCGCTTTAGCCAAAATCTTGTCGTTTTCCTGGACGAAATCGATAGTATTATCAAACTAAATTTCAAAGACGATTTTTTTGCCTTTATTCGCGCCTGTTATAACCAACGAGCCGATAATCCGGATTATAATCGCCTCACGTTTTGTTTATTGGGAGTTGCTACGCCGTCTAATTTAATAGATGACAAAAAATGTACCCCCTTTAATATCGGGCAATCGATTCAGCTTGGTGGTTTTGAATTTGAGGATGCCAAAGCCTCGTTAATTCCTGGGTTTGCCGATAAAGTTGATGATCCGGAAACGGTATTAAAAGAGGTATTGAACTGGACAGGTGGACAACCTTTTCTCACCCAGAAATTATGCTATCTAATTGGCAAGTATACTCAAAGCCGTACCCCCGATATTGCCAAAATTGTCCACACTTATATCCTGGAAAACTGGCAATCTCAGGATGAACCGGAGCATTTACGAACGATTCGCGATCGCCTGCTGAGTAATGAACAACGAGCCGAGCGGCTACTCGGGCTATATCAGCACCTTTTGCAGCAGGGACAAGTGGCGGTGAATGACCATCCAGAACAGATGGAATTGCGCCTAAGTGGGTTAGTGGTTAAACAGCAGCAAACCTTAAGGGTTTATAATCGCATTTATCAGACTGTATTTAACCTAGAATGGGTCAATGAAAAACTCGCTAACTTGCGACCCTATTCAGAAGCCATAACTGCCTGGTTTGCATCCAATGGTCAGGATACCTCGCGACTGTTGCGCGGTCAGGCGTTACAGGAGGCAAGACAATGGGCGGCTAATCAATGCTTAAGTGATCAGGATTATCAATTTTTAGCCAAAAGTGAGCAATGGGAAAAATGGGAGGTTGAACGCGCTTTAGATGCTGAAAAGAAAGAGCGCAAATTAGTCCTCTTAGAGATGCAAATTGCTCAAGATAAAATTAAACAGGCACAGGAGCAAGCGCGGCGGGAAAAATGCCAAAATCGGCTTAAATTTGCCCTGACTTGGGCTTTAGTTCTTGCGGTTGCTACGGGTACTGGTTTTTACGTTCGCCAACAACTGAAACAGGCTTATACCGAATCCCTGGAGGAGCAAATGAAAAAAGCAGGGGATGGGGCTTTGCTTAAGTTTGAGTTGGGGCAACTTGAGGCATTATTGCAAGCCATGAAAGCTGGGCATACCTTGGCAACGTCATTTGGTGAGCGTCCCTTAGCCAACTATCCGACAACTCGTCCAGTGTTAGCGTTGCAGGAAATTCTGAACAATATTCAAGAACGGAACCAACTGCATCATCAAGGTAGTGTGGAAAGCCTTGCCTTTAGCCGCGATGGACAAACCATTGTCACGGCTTCCTTAGATGGCATTATTCGTTTGTGGAACCGACAAGGAAAACTCATCGGACAATTGCCGGGACATCCAGCCAGAGTTACCAGTATTGCCGTGAGTCGAGATGGGCAACGCATGATCAGCGCCTCAATTGATGGTACGGTTCGCTTGTGGGATCGGCAAGGAAATGGAATGCAAGAATTGCCAAAACAGCCCGGTTGGGTGAGAAGCGTTGCCTTTAGTCCCGATGGAGAGTTAATTGCCACGGCGTCATCGGATCATACGGCACGTTTGTGGGATATTCAGGGTAATTTGTTGCAGGAATTTACCGGGCATGAAGATGGAGTAACCCATGTTGCTTTTAGTCCCAATGGACAGTTGATTGCCACAGCGTCATCGGATCACACGGCACGTCTGTGGGATATTCAGGGCAATTTGTTGCAGGAATTTAAAGGACATCAGGGATGGGTGAGAAGTGTTGCCTTTAGTCCCGATGGAGAGTTGATTGCTACAGCGTCATCGGATCACACGGCGCGTTTATGGGATATTCAGGGCAATCTGTTGCAGGAGTTCAAAGGACATCAAGGACGAGTGACTCAGGTGATGTTTAGCCCCGATGGGCAGTTTTTGGGGACTGCTTCTATGGATGGTACGGCTCGCCTCTGGGATGGGCAAGGAAATGTGGTACAACACTTAAAAGGGCATCAAGGTATAGTGACAGATATCGCCATGAGTCCCGATGGTCAAATCATTGTCACGGCTGCATCTGACGGCATTGCCCACCTGTGGACGCGATCGCACAATCAACCGTTGCAAGGACATCAAGATGGGGTTACCCATGTCACCTTTAGCCCTGATGGACAGTTGCTGGGGACGGCTTCATCCGATGGTACAGCTCGCCTCTGGAATCGGCAAGGGAAATCCATTCTGGAATTCAAGGGACATCAAGGGAGTGTCACCGATATCACCTTTCGTCCGGATCAGCAAATGATTGCTACTGCCTCATCTGATGGCACTGTTCGTTTATGGGACATCCAGGGTAAATTGCAAAGACGCTTACCCAACCATTCCGGCGGCGTGGCACAAGTGGCATTTAGCCCCGATGGACAACTGATTGCCACGGCTTCTTCTGATGGTATTGCCCGCTTATGGGATATTCAAGGTAATCTACTGCAAGACTTGATCGGACATCAAGGGTGGATAAGAAGCCTCGCCTTTAGTCCCGATGGAACGCAGATTGCTACCGCTTCATCCGATCGCACGGTTCGCCTTTGGGACTTGCAAGGTAATCTGCGACAGGAATTGAAAGGACATCAGGGATGGGTTAAAAGTGTCGCCTTTAGTCCCAATGGAGAATATATCGCTACGGCTTCCATTGATGGCATGGTTCGTCTCTGGGATACTGACGGAAACCTAGTCAAAGCATTTAACCAGACTCGTAGTGGACTCACCAGTGTCGCCTTTAGTCCCAATGGTAAATATATTGCCACCGCCTCATTCGAGGGTATCGCCCGTTTATGGGATTTACAGGGAAACCTAGTACAAGAAATTAAAGGACATCTTGGCGCTGTGGTTAGCGTTGCTTTTAGTCCCGATGGAACCCAAATTGCCACGGCTTCATCGGATGGCACCGCCCGGATTTGGCAGGTTGAAGGGTTAGGGGAATTACTTGCCAGAGGGTGTATCTGGTTGCAAGATTACTTAGCAACTCATCCCGAAGCACGAGAGGAACTCCAAGTTTGTGATTTTATGGAATAGGGAATTATTATGATGGTAAAGACTTTAAGCAACGTGTTATGGCAATCAAATACCGAATCGAGCAAAATCATCCGCCTCGTTCTCCTAGAGAAAGCTTGCCTACCATGTACGATTTACCGAGTGAAAATCCGGAGGAACCTGGTTTGCCCGACGAATTTCATGATCTTCAACCCGAACTATTGCGCGTAACGTTTCATCCGGCTAACTACCCACCTGAGCAAATATTTTGCGGTAGTGATATGAACCTTTACTACGATGCGCGTCACCATTATTGGTATAAACGACCCGATTGGTTTGGTGTGGTGGGCGTATCAAGACTTTATGATCAGGAGGATTTACGGTTAAGTTATGTGATTTGGCAAGAAATGGTTCGTCCGACGGTGGTGGTGGAATTATTGTCACCGGGGACGGAAAAAGAAGATTTAGGTAGAAGTACACGCCTGAGTAGTGAACCCCCGACAAAATGGGAAGTCTACGAGCAAATTTTAAATGTCCCCTATTATGTGGTGTTTGACCGCTATACGGATCGGTTAAGAGGGTTTGCACTTACGGCTGGTTTTTACCAAGAGTTGGAGTTAACTGAACCGAGGATTTGGATACCCCAATTGGAATTAGGTTTGGGATTGTGGTCGGGAGAGTACGAAGGGATTAATCGTCTATGGTTACGTTGGTACGATGCTGAAGGTAATTGGATTCTAACCCCAACTGAACGGGAAGCGATCGCCCAAGAACAACTCGAAGCCGAACGACAACGGGCTGAAGCTGAACGACAACGGGCTGAAGCCGAACGACAACGGGCTGAAGCCGAACGAGTGCGATCGCAGCGTCTTGAAGAACTGTTGCGTTCCCACGGGATTGATCCAAATAGTTGATCTAAACTCTAAGTCCAACTAATCCTGCGGAAAGATTAAATATTCATTAAATTTATCAGCCAGATTATTTAATTTAACCCGAAAGTATGAGGTTGATTGATCCATTCCAAGTGATCATGGCATCGTTACCGTAGTTTTGGAGTTTCACGATGCCTGGATTTTCTGTAAGTTATACCCTCTCCGAATTAATTTCTCTAATTTTTTGTGCTGTTGTTGGCACGGGAATAATATTTATGGGATACTTTTTGGCATTATCTGTCGTCTAAGGGAACAACCTCACCAATTTAGGTGGGATGATGTTGTGCCAAAAGGTTAACTATGAGTCGTCGGTCAAGTTCTTACGCGGTTTTCGTCGCACTGACGGTTATAACTGTACTGTCTGTTATCGTAACCAATGTGCCGCGATCGCTGTCTGTATCCCTAAGTTCTGGCAATGCTACTCTCATCGCCGCTACGCCGACTCAACAATGGCAAGATGCCAAATTGTTGCGTAATATTAAGGGACATACAGACGCCGTGGGTGCGATCGCGATTAGCCCAGATGGACAACTCCTCGCCACGGGTAGTGATGATCAAACGATTAAACTCTGGAACCTAAATACAGGTCAGCCATTGCGGACGCTTTCTGGACATTCTGATCAAGTTACTGCTTTAGCTATTAGTCCAGATGGGGAAAAATTGGTGAGTGGCGGGGGTATCGAGGACGGTTCCATTAAACTCTGGAATCTGAAAACTGGCGAATTGATCAAGACTCTCCAGAAAAAAGAAGGCATGATTCCATCCCTAGCAATTAACCCAGATGGACAAATTCTAGCGAGTGGAAGGCGAGGAGAAGGGTTAGGGTTTGTTTCAGAAATTGCCCTTTGGAATCTAGAAACAGGCGAACAACTGCTTCAATTTGAGATTGAAAATTTAACCCTGTCTCTTGCGTTTAGTCCCAATGGAGAACTCCTGGCTAGTGGTTCTGAGGACGGTACAATTCATCTATGGAATTGGCAGAGCGGGGAAATTCAGCATATCCTCCAGCATCCTCAGTCTTTAAGATCATTGGCGTTTAATCAGGATGGAAATGTCTTAGTGAGTGAGAGTTTTGCCGAAACCATTAACGTTTGGAATCCTCAAACTGGGGAATTACTGGCGACACCAGTGGAAAATCTTAAACCTGTGTTTGTGAATGCCTTGGCGCTGCATCCGTCGGGTAACATTTTAGCCAGTGCGTTAGGTCCTTATGGCAGATTAGGGTTATGGAATCTGGAATCGGGTGAGTTGATGACGATGTTGGAAGGGTTTTCGGGTTCGATTTTCTCCCTTGGCTTTAGTCATGATGGACAGATATTGGTGAGTGGGAGTAATGATGGCGCGATTACTATTTGGAAAACAGGGAACAGAGAATAGGGAACGGGGAACAGGAAAGGGCGGGTTTTGAACAAAGGTTAGGATCAATAGCGGAACGAAAGCCCATAAACCCGCCCCTACATTCGGAAAGGGCGGGTTTTGAACAAAGGTTAGGATCAATAGCGGAACGAAAACCCATAAACCCGCCCCGACAAACCATGCTGTCTCATCCTCCACCACTGCCTAAAATTACTAAACTCAATAACGTTCCCGTATTCCAGAGACTGTGAACGAGCATGGGCGCCAAAAGATTACGCGATCGCGTGTACACAACTCCCAATACAATGCCTAACGTGGCTAAGGGGAGGACTTCTGACAAACTCAGATGTGCGATCGCAAAGACAAGACTACTGGTGACAATTGCTCCCCAAGCGGGCATATAGCGCGTTAACGACGGTAATAAAAACCCTCGGAACATGAATTCCTCAAACAGGGGTGCAGCAATGCAAGCCGTGCTAAAAAATATCACAATAGCTACTGTATCTTGTCCTTCTAGCACCAGCGAAAGAATCGGATTACTCCCCCCTTGTCCCTGCCATAATTTTTGGTTAAGGAGTGAGACTAAAATCACTAGGGGTAGAGCTACTAGGTAGCCACCTAATCCAAAAATAAGCCCATTTCTGCGGAATTTAATCCGGAACCAATCCTCTGGCAAGGGTAAAAAATCCTTGATCGAAAGGTAAAGGACTCCCAATCCTCCAGCCGCTAGCACAATGTAAGTCATTAAAACATATAATGCCTGCATTCTTACCGTAAAACTAGCCGGATTCAGATTGAACAAGCCCAGGAAAAGTGGCAGGATAAAAACAGGAAGGAGGATTTGACCGATAAAGAAAAAGCCCAGAATCAAGACTTGCCAAATCATTTCTCCATCCCAAGGCGTATCCCAAGCGATATCGCTATTCGTAGCTAGCAGCGATCGCTCTCCCTGAAGTAACCACTGACCCAGCAAAAATAGCAAGAGTCCCACCCCGACAAGACCGCCAATTCCGGGAATGGCACTAATTAGAGTTAACTTGACTAGGGCTTGTTTGGCTCTCTCTTTTTCTTGAGCTTGTAAGGATAATAAGGCATCTTGACGCTGTTGCAATTGATAAAGCTGGAACAATGCCCGATGCTGGAACCAGCTATCTAAATTTTGTTGAATTTTTGATTCCGCATCGGGTAAAATTCGAGGCGGATCACTCCAAAGACCTGCTAATACGGCGGCAGTCTGGGCGGATGGCGTCGTTGCTGGAGCGGTACTTTCCACTGTTTCTTGCTCAATCAACTCATTCCACGTCTGAATTGCCATCTCGGTTCTACCCTGTTGAGCTTGCAGCAGTCCCAACCGCACATTCAGTTCATCAATAAGCTGTTCTGTCTGAGATAATGATTTTTGCAACTGCTTTCGCTGCTGAGAGGTCATCGGAGCCTCGTCAATGGGAGCGATTTGCATTTGCGGTTTAGCCAGCTCATCACCGATAGATGTCGTCACATCCTGGTTTGAGGACAGTTGTCCCAGTTTGGCGATAATTTTCGATTGAGTTGTCTGAGCTGTTTCCAGCACTTGTTCATATTGCTCTTTGGCATTTTCAAACGGATTATCACCGAGTAATGCATTCCGCGCCGCCGTTAAATCCTCTTCTCCTTCTGTTGCTAAACTCTGACCTTCGGCAGCATGGAGTAATAAATTGGTTTGGTAAAGTTCTAAGCGACTTTGAATTTGAGGCTGACCCCAGCTTTCAACCAAAGAAAAGCTGACTTGTAAGAGTACCGCCACCGTCAGCACGGCTAAAATCAACCGTTTAATCACTAACCCAGTATTCATGAACCCCCCAAAAAAAGTAATAAGTCATAAGTCATAAATAATAAGTCATAAGTTCTAAGGTCTTAAAAAAATATTTAGTAACAAACGTCACTGTTTTTGTTTCAGACGTAATCTGTCGCGTTCTGGCTTTTCACGGGAAGTCTTGAAACCCTGTTGATAAGGAAGATACACAGGAAAAATTAACCTCTTCCCCAGCTCCCAGACGTAGCATGCTACGTCTCTACATGCTCCCAGACGTAGCATGCTACGTCTCTACATGCTTCCTCGCCTTTTTGCACATCAGGTGTGCGGTTACACTGAAAATGACCCTGATCTTTGAAGATGCCCCAAGGATGCTACCAGCATTTGGGTTAATCTGGCTACTATTTATAGAATTGGTCACATAGGAGCAAAAGGATTGACTACTCGCGTCATTATTGTACGGCACGGTCAGAGCAGCTATAATGCCCAGCAACTCATTCAAGGACGCTGTGATGAGTCCGTGTTAACAGAAAAAGGGGCTGATGATGCCCGTAAGGTGGGTGCTGCCCTCAGTAGCTTGAGCCTTGATGCTGTCTATTGCTCTCCTCTCCAACGAGCGAAGCAGACCGCAGAGGTCATTCTACCCTATTTGTCTGGCTCACCCCCTCTCCAGCCAGCCGAAAACCTGATGGAAATCGATTTGCCTTTGTGGGAAAAACTGGCGAAATCAGACGCCCAGGCAAAATTCCCGGCGGACTATCGGTGCTGGAAAGAACGCCCGGAGGACTTCTATATGGAGATTTCTACACCGGAGGGAACCCGGAAGCATTTTCCTGTCTTGGCACTTTATCAACAAGCGCAGCAATTCTGGCAAGAGATTCTACCCCGCCACTCAGGTGGCACGATTTTAATCGTGGCACACAATGGTATTAACCGCTGTTTGCTGAGTAGCGCTTTGGGTATTTCTCCCGCCCGTTACCAGTCCGTCTTACAATCCAACTGTTGCATTAATGTTCTGAATTTTACGGGCGGTTGGGGTGAACCCGTGCAATTAGAGTCTCTCAATCAAACCTCTCATGTTGGTACACCGTTACCGACGCCTCGCCCCAGTAATCGGGGGTTGCGTCTGCTGCTGGTACGTCACGGAGAAACCGAGTGGAATCGTGTCTCCCGCTTTCAAGGTGGGATTGATGTGCCGTTAAATGAAAATGGACGTCAACAGGGACAGCAGGTGGCTGAGTTTCTTAAGGATATCCCGATTGATTTTGCGGTGACCAGTCCGATGTTACGTCCCAAGGAAACGGCTGAATTGATTCTTCAGTATCACAGTAGTATTACGCTAGAACTGGAAGACAAGTTTCGCGAAATTAATCATGGACGTTGGGAAGGGAAGTTAGAGTCAGAAATTAACCAAGAATACGCCGATTTATTGCATCAATGGAAAGTAGACCCAGCTACCGTACAAATGCCCAATGGTGAAAATTTAAACCAAGTATGGGAGAGGGCTACAGCCGCTTGGGATAGGATGATTCAGGTCAAAGCTGGAATGGCTGATTCAGAACTCAAGACGGGTTTAGTTGTTGCTCATGATGCGATTAATAAAGTCATTCTTTGCCATGTTTTGGGATTGAGTTCAGAATCATTCTGGAGTATTAAACAAGGGAATGGTGGTGTGAGTGTGATTGAATATGGTCAAGGGTTAGAGAAGTTACCTGCTGTCCAGGCGATGAATATTACCACTCACCTTTCTGGAGATATTTTTGACCGAACGGCGGCGGGGGCGTTGTAACTCCTACTCTGGGAGATGGGGGAGATGGGGGAACACCTCGACTTCGCTCGGTGTGTCAGATGAGGCAAATTGTGTAGGGGCGGGTTTCACTACTATCTTTTCGGTTACACCCAGATGTAAATAAACCCGCCCCGACTTGACAAATGACAAATGACAAATGACGAATGACGAATGACGAATGACGAATGACGAATGACGAATGACGAATGACCAATGACCAATGACCAATGACCAATGACAAAAATCATGTTTCAAACTAACCCGCCTCAAGACCCGAAAAAAGTTTTGCCGACAATGTATGATCTCAAGAGTGAAGACCCAGAGGAACCTGGTTTGCCTGACAAATATCACCTCCTACAAGCGCGTTTCCTTGAAGATACTTTATCCCCTCCCAACTACCCAACTGATCGCATTTTTGTTGCCAGCGATTTGAATCTTTACTACAATCCACGTCAAACCAATTGGTATAAACGTCCTGACTGGTTTGCAGTGGTGGGGGTTGATAGACTCTACGAACAACGGGATTTACGAATGAGCTATGTGGTGTGGCAAGAAGAAGTTAATCCCTTTGTCGTGGTAGAACTGATTTCACCAGGTACTGAAAAAGAAGACTTGGGACAAACGCTGCGGGAAGCAAATCAACCGCCGACAAAGTGGGAAGTCTATGAACGTATTTTGCGCGTTCCCTATTATATCGTGTTTAATGGTCGCACGAACCAGCTAAGAGCGTTTCAGTTAATGGGTAGTAGCTACACCGAGTTAGACTTGAGCGAACCGCGTGTGTGGATGAACGATATTCAGCTAGGGTTAGGACTGTGGCAGGGTTTCTATGGGGAATGCGATCGCACCTGGTTACGTTGGTATGATGCACAAAGCAACTGGATTTTGACTCCCTCAGAACGAGAAAGGCGACGGGTAGAGAGGTTGGTAGAACAATTGCGATCGCTTGGTGTTGAACCCGATTTGGATTTGGAGGTTTAGTGGACATTTGGAGAGATTTGCCTATGGGAGAACTGGATTCAACCGGACATGATATAACCAAAGTTAAGAAAAAATAAGTTCTTACCTCTGGAGAAGAGGCTGCGGATTTTTTCAAAGTTTGGCAGTATAAAGAATAGGTATCTGCTTCTAGGGCAGTGTGACGGAAATAGTCCTACAGTTAATCAAGAGGAGAGAGAAAAAGTATATAGCATAAACTTTACAGCCTTGGAGTTTGTTTGTTCCAGCTACAGCCTGCGCCCTACCTAATTATTATGCAGCCTGACATCACCGCCATTACCTTACCTGCTTTAGAGCATTTTATTGACTATCATCCCCTCACGATTGAGGCTGAAGCAACTCTAGTTGAAGCGATCGCGTTATTAAATCAAGGACAATCCTTGTCGGCGTACCAGTCGGGGCAAATTGCCAGAGAACCAAAACGTTCCCATTGCTGCCTTTTAGTGACCGAAAATTCGGCGTTGATCGGGATAGTCACCACACGAGACTTGATTAAACTGATGCTGGCTGGGATGAATTTTCAGGACACTCAGGTGGCTGATGTGATGGTGCGATCGCCGATTACTTTGACCTTCTCAAATTCCTGTCATCTGTTTACTGCATTATCCCTTTTTGAGAGCTATTCGATTGATCATCTCCCAGTTTTGGATGAGACAGGTAAACTTATTGGTTTAATCACAGAAAATACTATTTGTCAAGGTTTACCGGAACTGCATTTGCTCCAGTCACAATCGGTGGCGACGGTAATGACGATTTCTGGGTTAAAAATCCCATTGACGACCTCTGTTCTGGAACTCGCCCGACAGCTGATTAAGACTCAGGAAACTTGTGCTGTATTGATACAGGAAACCGTAACCAACGATACAAATCAGGGAAAATCGTCTTTACCGGTAGGATTAATTACAGATTATGATTTAATCTACTGTTTACAACTATCTGTCTTTGGGCTCGACTTGTCAAAAACACCCGTATCTATGGTGATAAAAAAACCGCTATTGAGTCTCCATCCGGATGATTCCATAAAGCAGGGACTCGAACAGATGCGGCAAGTCGGGCAAATTCCTCAATTCGTCTACCAATCTCCAGAATCCTTTATCGGTATTTTTACTGCCACTAACATCATTAAAGCGTTGAATCCTCTAGCACTGCTGAATCAAGTTGAGCAATTACAGCAAACGATTAATCAACAAGCCGACCAACTTCAGCAAACTCTGAATGACTTAAGCCAAGCTGAAACAACTCTGGGAACGAGTCATCAGCGTTTGCAGTTGATTCAGCAAATAGCCAACACTCCCACTTTAAACGGGAAAGACTGGCAAAGGGAATTGAGTGAGTTGACAGAAACCACCTCAGCATCCCGTTGTCTTCCCTCCTCTTCATTAGTGGAAACTCCAGACGATCAAATAATTGATCCGCCTCAGGTTGCCAATATCATCAAAACTGCAACCGAACGGTTGGAATTAATCCTTCGCGCCTCCCAAGATGGATTTTGGGACTGGAATATGATTACCGGGGAAATTTATTTCTCTTCCCGATGGAAAGAAATACTGGGTTACGCCGATTGGGAATTACCGAATGAATTGGCGTCTTGGGAGAAGGTCATTTTTGATGAAGATCGAGTGGCGGCGTTAAAACTAATTGAAGACTATAACAGTGGTAAAGTCTCTCGCTTCCAAGCCGTCCAACGCTTCCATCATAAAAACGGATCAACCGTTTATATTTTGTCTCGGGCAATTCACAAAAAAGATGCTGCGGATCGAGTGATCCGCATGGTGGGGACTCATACCGATATTACCGATCGCAAACAAGCGGAGGCAACTTTACAAGCTGAGTATTCCTTTAAAACCCAACTAATCGAACGGATGGGAGAAGGCGTGTGTGTCTGCCATAGTATTGACACCTATCCCTATATCGGCTTCACAGTTTGGAATCAGCAGATGGTTGAGATTACCGGTTATACCGTTGATGAAATCAACCGTCGAGGCTGGTATCAGACATTCTATCCCGATCCGAAACAACGAAGCCAAGCCGTTAAGCGAGTTGCTCAAATGCAACGGGGGGAGGATTTAGTCGCTGAGGAATGGGACATCGTTCGGGCGGATGGCAGCCACCGTATTTTATCGATCTCCACATCCAGAATTGAAACCTCAGAGAATCAGACTCATATCTTAGCCTTAATTCAAGATGTGACTGAACGCTTGCACTCAGAAACCGCGTCGCAGCAACAAGCCGAACGGGAACGGTTAATTCGAGCGATCGCGTTGCGGATTCATCAGTCGTTAGACTTGGAGACGATTCTGAATACGACGGTAACGGAAGTGCGGCACTTCCTGCAAACAGATCGGGTGTTAATTTATCGCTTCAATCCCGATTGGAGTGGTGTGGTGGCTGTTGAGTCAGTGGAATCAGATACGTTATCCATGTTGGGACAAACCATTTATGATCCCTGCTTTGGCGAGAAGTCGGCGGTACGTTATCAACAGGGTTATATTAATACCCTGGAAGATACTCACACGGCAGATATTGCCACCTGTTATCGAGACTTTTTAGCCGCTCTTCACGTCAGGGCAAACCTAGTCGTCCCAATTCTACAGGGAAGCCAATTATGGGGGCTACTGATTGCCCACCATTGTCATCATCCTCGCCATTGGCAAACCGTTGATATTGATCTGCTGCAGCAACTAGCCACCCAAGTCGCGATCGCGATTCAGCAGTCTGAATTGTATCAGCAGTTATCCACTGAACTGGTGGAACGCAAACAGGCGGAAACCGCCCTCCGACAGCAAGCCGAACGAGAACGATTAATTAGTGCGATCGCGCGTCGCATTCGCCAATCGCTGCACCTAAACGAGATTCTGAATACGACGGTAACGGAAGTGCGTCACTTCCTGCAAACGGATCGGGTGTTAATTTACCGCTTCAATCCCGACTGGAGTGGCGTAGTCGAAGTAGAGTCTGTCGCCGTGAAAGAGTTATCGGTATTGGGGCGCACGATTTTTGATCCCTGCTTTGGCGAGAAGTCGGCGGTGCGTTACCAAAAGGGTTATATCCACACCCTGGAGGATATCCACACGGCTAATCTAGAGTCTTGTTATCGTAACTTTCTTGCCAATTTACAGGTGAGGGCAAATTTAGTCGTACCGATTATACAGGGACAAAAATTGTGGGGACTGCTGATTGCCCACCATTGTAATCTTCCCCGACATTGGCAGCCTCAAGAAACAGAGTTGCTGGTACAACTTGCCACGCAAGTTGCCATTGCGGTACAGCAATCGGAACTGTATCAACAAGCCCAGGCGGATTTAACCGAACGCAGACAAGCAGAAGCCGCCTTACAACAGCAACTCCAGCGTTCATTACTGCTTAAACAAATCACCCAAGACATTCGTCAAAGTTTAGACGCCCAACAAATTTTTCAAACCACCGCCACTCAAATTGGTCAAGCCTTTCGCGTCAACCGTTCCGTCATTCACACCTACGTCGCTTCACCTACACCCAAAATCCCGTTTGTTGCCGAATATTTAGAACCCGGTTACTCCTCTATCCTCAATGTCCAGATTCCGGTGGCTGACAATCCGCACATTCAACAGGTATTAGCCGCCGATCGCGCGATCGCCTCTAACAATGTTTACAACGATCCTTTGTTACAAAATGCCACGGGAATGTGTGACCAGGTAAACCTGAAATCCATGTTAGTCGTTCGCACCTCCTATAAGGAAAAACCCAATGGGGTGATTTGTCTGCATCAGTGTGATCAGTTTCGCCAATGGAGTAATGATGAAATTGAATTACTCGAAGCCGTTGCCGATCAAGTGGGAATTGCCCTTGCCCAAGCTGAACTCCTGGAACAAGAAAAGCACCAACGACAACAGTTAGCCGAACAAAACTTAGCCTTAGAAAAAGCTAAACAGGTTGCTGAAGCTGCCAACCGCGCCAAAAGTGACTTTCTGGCAATCATGAGTCATGAAATTCGCACGCCAATGAATGCAGTGATTGGCATGACGGGACTGATGTTGGATACGCCACTGGATCAGGAACAAGCCGAATTTGCCGAAACAATCCGCCACAGTGGCGAAGCCCTGCTGACGATTATTAATGATATCCTCGACTTCTCCAAAATTGAGTCCGGCAAACTGGAGTTGGAGGAACAACCCTTTAATCTGCGAACCTGTATCGAAGAATCTCTGGATCTGCTAACGCCAAAAGCCGCAGAAAAGGGCATAGAACTGGCGTATCTATTTGATCCTCAGACCCCCAACACGATTCGCGGCGATATTACCCGACTGCGGCAAATCCTGGTTAATTTGCTCAGTAATGCCCTCAAATTTACCCATCAGGGAGAAGTGACAGTTTCGGTGTCCTCTAAGCGGGTAAGTCCTCAGTCATTAGAGCAACTTTCTCATAGGACGAATAAAGAACAACAATATGAAATTTTGTTTGCGGTGAAAGATACGGGGATTGGCATTCCTCCAGATCGCTTAGATCGGTTATTTAAAGCCTTTAGTCAAGTCGATTCTTCCACCAGTCGCCACTATGGGGGTACAGGATTAGGGTTAGTGATATCCAAGCGGTTGAGTGAAATGATGGGGGGGAGAATTTGGGTAGAAAGTGAAGTGGGCAAGGGTTCAATCTTTTTCTTCACGATTGTTGCCCCTGTCTGTCAAATTGATAATCTCAGTAATTTGGATCTCCGGCAACCTCAGATTGAAGGGAAGCGGATGTTAATCGTAGATGATAATGCTACAAATCGCCGCATTTTAACTCTACAAGGTCAATCGTGGGGGGTGCTGACCCGTGCGGCTGAGTCGGGCAATGAGGCATTAGATTGGTTAAGGCAAGGGGAGACATTTGACTTAGCGATTCTGGATATGCACATGCCCGGAATGGATGGCGTAAATCTTGCCTCACACATACGCCAACAGCCAAATGGCAAAGAGATTCCCTTGGTTATGTTAACCTCAATCGGCAAGCCAGAAAACAGTGGTCAACTAGATGAAGCCAAGTTTGCGGCGTTTCTGACTAAGCCGATTAAGCAGTCTCAACTCTACAATGTGTTGATGGATGTATTAATCGGTCAACCTGTGAAAGTGCGGTCAACCTGTGAGATTTCACCGACGATTGATCCGTATATGGGTGCAAATCTACCATTGCGGATTTTGTTGGCGGAGGATAATGTGGTTAACCAGCAAGTGGGACTACATATCCTCAGCCGTATGGGGTATCGGGCGGATGTCGCCGCTAACGGGTTAGAAGTCCTCGAAGCATTGCACCGCCAGTCTTATGATGTGGTATTAATGGATGTGCAAATGCCGGAAATGGATGGTTTGAAAGCAACTCAGCGCATTTGCCAGGAATGGTCACCGGAAAACCGTCCTTATATCATAGCGATGACGGCTAATGCTATGCGAGGCGATCGCGAAACCTGTTTGCAAGCCGGTATGAACGATTATATCAGTAAACCAATTCGGGTCGAGGAACTGGTGCGATCGTTGCAGGGAGTGCCAAAAAAGGTACAAGAGACTCGGAGTTTCCAGAAGACAGCAGGCAGCGAACAAAGTCTCCAAACCCAAGCACAAAAAAGCCAGGTACAAGACAATAATCACGGTTTAGACGACCATGATGTCATTGATGCCCAAGCTTTTCAACAATTGTGCGATATGGTCAAAGATGATCAGGTATTAATCCAAGTTATTGATAGCTTTTTGGACGAAGGCGCTCAGTTGTTGGGGGTGATGAACCAAGCACTGGATTCACAGAAAACGAATACATTGTCACCTGAGACGCTAAGCACTTGTCAACAGGCGGCTCACAGTCTTAAATCTACCAGTGGTACGGTTGGTGCGATTAACCTTTCTGAACTTTGTAAACAGTTAGAAAAGATAGACATTGAAGATGAAACCGATAATCCACTGACGTTAACCAGTCGTCTATTGACACAAATCGATCAGGAATATGAACAGGTAAAGGTGGCGTTACAAAGCAAACGTCAGCATTTGAAAGAGATTTTATGAAGTGATAATAACAGCCCAATAAACTTTCATAGCTTTTAAAACCACTGGAATTTAATTCAGAATTACTCAAACTGCCCGAAAAGAACAGGACTTACGCAGCTACACCACATATCGTGGCAAAGGTGCGTTACGCTACGCTAACACACCCTACACATAGAGGCTTTGCGTAAGTCCTAAAGAAGCAAGATACGTCCTTTGTCATTTGTTGAAGATGACTTGCGCTTCTCACGGGGCGGGTTTAGGGATATCAGGGTGACAACCCAATGTTAATGGTAAAACCCGCCCCTACACACACTCCCTCGGCTTCCTCAGCTTCCCCGGCTTCCCCCGCCCCCCCAGCTACCTCTGCTCCCCCTGCTCCCCCTGCTCTCCATCTCACCCAACCCCTCACCTTCAACGCCGAGAAGGTCCTGGATTAAGCAGTTGAACTTCGCTAATCCGAATCACGTAGGGATGATACTTATCTTCTTGAAAAGAGCCAACCCAAACTTTATATTCCCCCGCTAACCACTGACCCGAAATTCCAGGATTTTTGCCGTCAGCATCATCATTACACCAACTTCCACCAGGACCCCTCACCAATAGAGTAGTATCCTCCGGGCTTTCTACTTGTAAGCTGAGATAGTTGAAAAAAGACGTTAACTCTAGGATATGATCAGGCTGCTCATCAATAAATCCGATACAAGAACCAGTTGGTGTTTCTCTACGACCCGAAACATCTGGGGTTGAAACGGAACCGCCACTGATCCCCCGAATAATCAACGGATCAGGTGAAAATCGTCGCCCCAGTTTTACGTTCTCAAATATGGGTTGCGGTGCGGCGGATTGAGCGTCAACGGCGGGAGTCATCAATAGTCCACTGGCAAATGCGGCGGTGGTAAGTGCTGTTCCCCAGCGCCAGAGTCTCAAGACACTTACCGGGGAGTCGGAGAGTAAGGAGAGAGGTGACATAGTGGTAAGGCGAGAAGGGTGTCTTTTATTCATAACTGAGCGATTCCATCGTTGGGAATTTCTGGGAATAGTGTTTTTGGCTTTGGCACGAGGTTGTACAATTGGCACAATGATCAGAGGCGTGTTCTTTGGATATTAACAGCTCGATGTGGTTAGTATGGACGCGAATGTTGCAAATTGTGTTCCGCTCTTCGCTTCAGTCTTATAACCTAGAATACGTAATTCGATGTGAAACACGAAACACTACATCAACAAAAAAGGGGAAATTCGGAAAGAAAGATTGAATGTTTAAAAACTAAACGTGAAACACCTTGCCGGTCTAAGCAGCAGAAATCCAAAATTGGCGACTCCATTTATTAATTATCAGGAAATGGCTATAATACATAAATAATCGGTTATCCTATATTTAAACTTTGGTATGACAGCTTACGGCTGAAGTTGTGATAGTTCCTGTTGGATTTGCGCGATCGCACGTTCTAATTGTTCCACTCGCTCTGGGTTGACAGAAGCGGCGGTGCGATCAGGTTGGGGAAGCTGATCGATGGTTTGTTTGAGAGCTACGATAATCCCGGCTAACGTCTCAATCTGTTCTAATTCGGGACGCTGCCTGAATTTTTGATTCAATTCATCAAGTTTTGATTGTAGGGGGACTAGAGAACCTCGTAATGCCTTTTGCTTCTCATTAATTGCCTCAACGGTAGAAACAACAGCAGACAGTTCTTCTCTAGACATCTGATTCGAGTTAGGTTGCTTCAGTTGAGCGACATCTGCACGTAAGGTTTGGATATCTCGGCTTAAGTTATCAATTTGAGTGCGATCGTTAATTTTGCGCCGAAGCAGTTGGACAACACGACGACGGTTAATTAGATTGAGTAATAGAGATATAGATAACGGTGCTAATCCATAAATCATCTGTCCAGATATCACGGCTACTATCGCCCCGACAAATGAGGCGGCAATAGCAACAGATTCAGCGATGAAAAGCCAGTTTTTTTGGTCATTTGTCATTTGTCATTTGTCATTGGTCATTGGTCATTTGTCATTGGTCATTGGTCATTTGTCATTTGTCAGGGAATAGGGAATAGAGAATCCGGTTCCCCTTCTCCCCAGGGAGGGAGAAGGGGCTAGGGGATGAGGGGGTAAAATGTCAAGGAGTAGATAGACACAGCTTAAAACCTTGCCAGCATTGGTTTTTTACCTGAAGTTGACACGGATGCATGGCACGTCTCTACAAATCTTATAACTGCTGCCAAAGTTTAACTGTACCATCTCGATTTCCTCCTGCTAACCACTGACCCTCTGGACTTAGAGCAACAGATACCACAGAACCAGCATCGTTATTGTCCAAGACAAGCAACGGTTCATCTATGCCTAGCCACCAGATCTTAATCGTACCGTCTGCATGAGCCGCGATCGCACTTTGCTCGTTATCGCTAAAAATAATTGACGTGGCGGGTGCAGAGGAACATTGCCAACGTTCTATCAGTTCAGCACTATCGAGTTGCCATACCTTCAGAGTACCATCGGTACAGGCGGCGGCTAACCGACGCCCATCGGGACTTAAGGCAAGAGAGTTGATTGAACTCAGATTGTCGGTGAGACTGAATTCTAGATCAAACGGCTGAAAATGCCATAAATCAATAATGCCATCTCCGCCACCACTGACAAGGGTTTTGCCATCTAGACTTAAGGCGAGATCGGATAATCGTCCGGCTTCTTGAACTAAATCCTGCACAAATTTTCCCTGATCCAATTGCCATAGCTTAATGGTTTGATCAAAGCTACCACTGATCAGAGTTTGGTTATCTGGCATAATCACCAGCGATCGCACGGAACCGTTATGACCTGTTAAGGTATGGCATAATTCTCCAGCCTCTAGATTCCAGACCTTAATTGTCTGATCAAATCCCCCACTCGCCAGCCATTTACCATCAGGGCTTAAGCTAAGACAGAGGACTCCCTGTTGATGATCACTAAATGTGTGAATCAGATCAGCCGTCTCTAAGTGCCACAGCTTCACGGTTTTGTCTAAACTACCACTAACCAGGATTTGACCATCAGCGCTCATTGCCAAAGCGCTAACCCAATCCTGATGTCCTTTCAGGGTTAATCTAAAGTTCCAATTGGGTAGGATTGGTTCAGGGACAAAAGCACTCGGATACGCTCTTATATCTTCTTCTCCAGCTCCCCCAGCTCCCCCAGCTCCCCCAGCTCCCCCAGCTCCCCCAGCTCCCCCAGCTTCCCCAACTCCCCCAGCTTCCCCAACTTCCCCAACTCTCCTCACAGGGGAAACCGATTCGGATGCGACAGGAAATAAGGATGGTTCACCCCCCGCCTCTGTGTGCCAATGGGTGGGTTGTTCGGGAGCAGCCGCAATCGGAATTTGGTAGTGTAGTTTATCAAGATCGGCAGTGACTTGTGCGATCGCGGCTTCGAGTTGCTCGATGTGGTTGGGCAATGAGGCACTATTGAGATAATCCACAACATTCCGCAGCGATTGTTCCACGCTAACAATTCGAGCTTGAAGTTGGGCAATTTTTATTGCTCCTAATTCAGAAGCCGGGTTCTCAATTTCAGCCAGATAGTCTGGGAGTTTTGCTTGTAGAGAGGCTAGTGCCTGATTAAGTTGCTGTTGGTATAACGATTGACTCTCTTGGGACACTTGGCGATGCAGTTGAGCCATAGCTCCCGTTAACCGATTTCGGCTCTGTTGCTCAAATCGTAGGCGATTGATCAGATTCAGCAATAGTGTAATTGACAACGGAACTGCCCCATAGATAATTTGACCAGACGCCGCCGCGACAGCCCAGCCAATGATTGAGACAGCAACAAAGATACACTCAGCAATTTTCAGACGGTGAGTTAGCATTCCCTGTTCATGTCATAAGGATTTATCTCTATCTTTTGAACTATGAATTATAAAAAAAACATAAGACGTAAGACGAATGACTAATAATTAAAGACCAAGAACCATTCGGGCAATATTAAAATAAATCAACACACCCAACACATCAACCACCGTCGTAATAAACGGGGCTGACATCAAAGCCGGATCTAATCCCAGGGAACGGAACAGAAACGGTAACGCCGAACCCGCCACCGATGCCAGAATCGCGATCGCGACTAAACTGATACCCACAGCAACGGCAACAAAGATATCATCTCTGAGCAGATACGCCCAAAGCGTTGCCACTGAGCCTAAAATTGTCCCCAGTAGCGCTCCTGCCATCGCTTCGCGCCCGATGACTTGTAATGAACCCATATCACGAATTTCGTCAGTATTTAAACCGCGAATCACCACCGTTGAAGATTGAGCGCCCACATTTCCCCCTGTACCCGTCAACAGAGGAATAAATGCCGCCAGCGCTACGACTTGCTGGAGGAGTTCAGCTTGAGAGTTAATAATAGTAGCCGTCACACTGTTTGTCAGTAACAACACAAATAACCAAACCACTCGTTTGCGGGCAACAGTTATTAAGTTGGTTTGAAAGTAATTATCGCGCCCAGATTGTACCCCACCCCCTAAGGCATAGATATCTTCAGTGGTTTCTCGTTCTAAAATATCGATCACATCATCAACGGTGACAATCCCCACTAAACGATGTTCTCGATCAACCACAGGTACAGCCAGAAAGTCGTAGCGTTGGATTAACCGCGCCACGTCTTCTTGATCGGTATCCGTGTGAACACAAACGGCATCACGACTCATTACTTCACCTAGAGTTTGCTCCGGTGGAGACACAACCAAATCCCGCAATGAAACGATTCCACTCAGATGTCGTTCTGCATCGGTGACATAAACGTAATAAATCGTCTCCGTGGTACTGGCTAAACTCCGAATCCGTTCCAGGGTTTCGCCCAAGGTTAAACTTTCTTTCAGGGAAATATACTCCGGAGTCATGATTCTCCCTGCGGTATCGGCTTCATAACCGAGGAGTTGGGCGGTGGCTTGGCGTTCCTGGGGACTCAGTTGAGCCAGTAAACGGCGAACAACTTTGGCGGGCAATTCATCAAATAATCGCACTCGATCATCGGGAGACATTTTGTCCACGATGTCAAGTACCTCTTGGCGTTTAAATTCCTCGATCAAGGATTGTTGGACGCTAGAGTCAAGATACTCGTAAACTTCGATCGCCTCAGCTTTAGAGAGTAAGCGGAACGCGATAACCTGTAGGGCGTCGGGCAATCCTTCGATCGCGTCGGCGATGTCCACAGGTTGTACAGGAACTAATACCTGTTTAGCGCCCTGAAAATTTTCTTGTTCCAACAGCATTTGCAGTTGAGTCCGAACTAACTCTCGCAACTCGCTGCGCGATCCCGTCTGGAGGGGAATGTTGTTTTCTCTTAATTCAGACATAATCAGCCTGGATAGTTCTATACTGTGCTAGAGCCGGATTGCAAGAGTTGAATGGTGAGAGTTCTCCTCGAAGTATCCGAGGGTCATTGATGAATCACTTCAGCTAGCGCTCACTGCCGATGTCCGACGGAGATGTCGATCACGGATTCTTAAGTCTTCAGTTTAACTTCAAGTGGTCTCTAGGTGTTTACTGAGGGATGAAGAATGCGCGGCAAACTGCCCTCTAAAACTAAACGCGATCAACGCGATCGCGATGAAATGAGATATGAAGATTAAAACTAAATCGCGATTATCTCCGGAACCTCAACGAAGTAGGTTCCGGAGCAGGATAGCGGACAGTCTGCGGGTTTCAATATCCCGTAGACTGTCAACTACCTCTAGAGTGCGCTTGAATGTATTCTTCCAGAACCTTGAGCGGCGCACCTCCAGCCGAACGAATATAAAGCTGATCCCCCCATAATCCTTTTTTCCAGTTTTTAAAGTAAGGCTTTAATTCAGACTCAAACTCCTTTCTAATAACTCTGCTAGTTGCCGATTTGATTGAACCCAATAAAGTCGAAATATTATTGGCGGGGTGTAAATCAATCATTAAGTGAATATGGTCAGGTTCTCCCTCACACTCTAATAGCCAAGATTTGTTTTTTATTAGTACGTTAGCTGCTACATCTTTAAACTTCTCAATCATTTTTTCTGACAAGACTTTGCGTCGGTAAGCTGTGACGAAGTAAGTGTGCAACTGAATTGAGTAAACACAGTGAGCGCCTTTGCGGTATTGAGTTGTCATTTGTTCGAGTGAACGGTAAACTGTAAGTATGCTAACAC
The DNA here is from genome assembly GCF_040222985.1 of Coleofasciculus sp. F4-SAH-05. Lineage (NCBI taxonomy): Bacteria > Bacillati > Cyanobacteriota > Cyanophyceae > Coleofasciculales > Coleofasciculaceae > Coleofasciculus > Coleofasciculus sp. F4-SAH-05. The sequence continues at coordinate 515 of NZ_JAVKBY010000139.1, read as the reverse complement.
GTCGAACCACATTTAGGCTCTACCCAAGCAAAACCCAATGTGACCAACTCCATTGGGCTAGAAAAATGCACTGCGACCTTTACAATGCAGCAATTGCTAACCGAAGGACGCAGTATAAACGCTTTGGGCATTCTGTTGACTATTTTGAGCAACAGAATTGCTTACCTGAGTTTAAAAAAGTTTGGGTTGAATATGCCGAATTAGGTTCTCAGACGTTGCAAGCTACATTAAAGCGGGTTGATTTTAGCTATAAACGATTTTTCAAGGGATTGGGTAAGTATCCCAGGTTCAAAGCAAAGCGGCGGTATAGTGGCTGGACATATCCCAATAAGCAAAGCTGGAAGGTTTTGTCTAATGGTAAAAACGGTTACTTGGAACTGAGAGACCTTGGTTTAAAGATTCAAATGCGGGGTCAAGCTAGAACTTGGGGAACTCCAACAACCTGCACAATCTTTTTTAGGAACGGTAAGTGGTATGCGTCAATTACCGTACAGTGCAACCCGACTCGCCAAACA